>DATJYD010000131.1:0-3996 GCA_035499755.1 Fimbriimonadaceae bacterium | reverse complement strand
AGGAACTGGCAGACCTCGGAGCCAAGACAGGCGGACGTTCCGATCACGCCTTTGCTGTATTTGCGCAGGAGATCGTGGTCGATACGCGGCTTGTAGTAATAGCCTTCGAGGGCCGCGATCGAGGAAAGCTTGGATAGGTTGCGATAGCCTTCGAGGTCCTTGGCAAGCAGAAGCAGGTGATAGGTGCTCTTGCCTTCGGCGCCGCTCATGACCTTGTGCCCGCGCGGGGAGACATAGGCTTCGACGCCGAGAAGCGGCTTGATGCCCGCCTTCTGGCACTCCAGATAGAACTCCATCACGCCAAACATCACGCCGTGGTCGGAGATCGCAAGCGACTCCATGCCCAGCTCCTTCGCGTGCATGACCATCTCCGGGATCCGGTTGGCCCCGTCGAGGAGCGAGTACTCGGTGTGGTTGTGGATGTGACAGAAAGACATCGTCATTAGGGCGTGAAGGCGTTGGGCGTTAGGATCTGAGAGGGGCGGGCTCTGTGAGCACCGCGCCTAAGGCCCGGCGCCGTTTCCGGCATCTCATTCTGACGTTAGCGGAGGTCGTTTTGGAGCACTTTCCTGGCTCACTTTCGAGCGGGCACGCGAATGGGCCACGGCTGCCAACGGAGGCGCTCTCACGGCCGAGTTTGTGCGCGCTCAGTTCGCCGGGCCGGTCTCGTCGCCCGGCATCAGGTGCTCGAGGACCATGCGCGAAGCCTTCGGGTCGACGTGGCCATCCGCGTCGAAATGAATCTCGATTACGCGGTCGAAGACGTCGTCGGGCCACTTCTTCTCCGGCACAAGGGTTTTGGCGTCCGCGCCAAGGGCCTTGAGGAGCGCCGGAATCTCGCCGTGGTGCCAGCAGATCAGGATGTCCTTGCCATAGTCGTTCGAGTTCAGATCTTGGGCGAGGGCTTCCACATCCGCGTTTTTGAAACGCTGATCGATCGCCATGCCCAGCGCCTGCGCGTAGGGGGCGACGGTGAGGCGCTCCCGGTGGCTCTTCTTCGTATCGGCGGTGGCGAAGATATGGCTGACCTTGAATGGCTTGCCGTCGATCCGGTAGTGCTCCAAATACCCGACGTAGGCGGCCGCGCGCTGCTGTCCCGCCGGAGCCAGTTCGGCTCCGGACGCCGGTTTTTCGGCATGCCGGATCACGAGGACGACGGCATTGGCGAGCGGCGAGCGGCGGTAATGGGTCGCATTGGGCGAAGCGCCCATGGCGGAGATCAGGAGCGCGAGAGCGATGAGGTGACGAGAAGCGCGCAAGGACATGCGGGCAATTGTACACAGGTATTCGGGGTCGCGCACGATGAGCTCGGGTAAAACGCGGCTTGTCGCAAGGGGACATCATGAGACACGAAGTGACGGAGGAGCAGATCGGCTCCTATCGCGAGAGGGGTTTTGTCGTCATCGACGGCTTTCTCGATTCGGCTGAACTCGAAGAATGGCGCCGGTGCACGGAAGAGGCGGTCAAAGTGCGGATCGAGTCGACGCCCTATCTCCACAATCAATCCACTCCCGGCGACTACTATTCGCAGGTCTTCCTTCAGGCCCTCAAACTGGCCGATGTGCACGAAGGCATGCGCAAGCTCATGCACGATAGGCGGCTCGGCCGCCTTGCCGCCGAGTTGGCGGGAGTGGGTGGCATCCGCATCTGGCATGACCAGGCCCTCATTAAGCCTCCATTTGGCAATCCCACCGCGTGGCACTGCGATAATCCCTTCTGGTCTTTCTCCTCGGCCGACGCCATTTCGCTGTGGGTCGCGCTCGACGACGCGACTCTCTCGAATGGATGTCTCTGGTATTTGCCGGGCACCCATCGCATGGCCGGCTTTGACCCCGTCGGAATCGGCGCGAACCAGCGGGACCTGTTCAAGCGGTATCCGGAGTGGCTGGAGATCGAGCCGGTCGCCTGCGATTGCCGGGCGGGCTCGGCGGTGCTTCACAACGGCTTGACGGCTCATGGCGCCGGCGCCAACATGACGAACCGTCCGCGTCGGGCGATGACCTGCGCCTACATGCCCGACGGTTCGACCTTCAACGGCGTGCGCAACGTGTTGCCTCAGGCGTATTTCGACTCGCTGTCGGTCGGGGCCGTGCTCGACGACGACACGGTGACGCCGCTGATCTATCGAGCAGGCTGAGGCGCCGCAGACTAGGAATTCGGCGAGACGCCGATACCACCTTCTTCGCCGTCGGGTTAAAGATCCAACGTCGCGGATTTGACGCGCCGCTTCGTCTCCCCCGCGGCGAGCTTCAGCGTGATCGGCTTGCCGATGCCGGAGTCGACGCGAATCGTGATCGGCTGATCGGTGGTCATCGTCAGCTCTCGGGACCCGTCCCCGACCGCCCCGGCGATGAGATCCACGTGCGCCGAGCCCACCATCAACTTTCGGATTCCATTCTCTCCCGCCAACCGCGGACGCCAGAAGACTTCGCGCGACGACGCCAGCCCGCGAATGCCGAGGATGTTCTCGATGAGGAGAGCTATGGGACCGTCGCCACTCCATCCGACCATGTCCCGGACCCCGTGGCCGGTCGCGCTCTCCGGCGCATAGTTCTCCCAAATGGTTCCGGTTCGGTCCAAGACACTTGACATGTTGCCGAGGTAGCGCGCGGTGATCTGGCTGGCGAGATCCTCGTAACCGTAGTTCTCCAGGCCCTTGACGACCATGAAGTTCGTTGGCGCCCAGACCGCGCCGTTCCAATACTGCCCATCGGCCCGATAGCCTTCCTCGTCCGCGGCGAGGGCGGGAACGACGTTGGGACGCCAGAACTCCTTGGGATCGCGAAGGTGCTCGACGAGCTTCCCGGCTTGGTCCGAGGAGGCGATGTGGGCGAGCATCGGCCAGAATCCGAGGACGGTTTTGATGCCCGTCGAAGCCCCATCTTGTTTGAGGTCGAAGTAGAAGCCCGTACCGCGGTCCCACATCGAGTCGTTCACCAATTTGGATAGCTCGCGGTTCTCCTTGTCGAAGTAGGACTCGGCCTGCTTCTCGCCGACCTGCTCGGCGATTCGAGCGATATAGTAGGCGTTGGCGGCTTGCTGGGCGGTCATATCGACCCAAGAGTAGGCGGTCTTGCTTCGGACGAGATCGTCCTCTCCCGACCCAAGGCCCGTGTTCCAGTAGAGGCCGTTCTCGCGCCTCCGGTTGTTCCTAAGCCACCGATAATAGCGGGCCAAGGGAGGCAGGACGTCCTTGAATCGGCTCTTGTCGCCGGTCAGCAAGTAGTTCTCCCATTCGACCCAACTGAAGAGCGGAGGGTTGATCGTATCGTCGATCGAGCCGAAGACGAAGTCCTGGCCGGTCTTCCGGACGATCTCGCGGCAGATATAGCCGTCGTCGTGCTGCCTCGCATAGAAGTTGTCGAGAGAGCCGATGGCGTGGAAGGAGGGTTCCGCGTAGTGGGCGTACATGAGCATGAAGCACGTATCCCACTGAAAGGTGTTGTTATTGAAGGCGGGATCGATAAAGTTGCTGACGAATCCGCTCTCGGGCGCCGGCTGCATCAAGTGGGAGAAGGCGAGATCCCAGGCTTTCCAGTAGAGCGTTTCCCAATCTGGGTGGTCGGCGACGACGGGCTCGGGCAACGAGGCGCGCGCCTCCGAAAACGTCGGGTTAGGCCGCGGTTCGTACTTACGGAGCTTGAACACATTCGGCCTGTCAGCTAGCGGAACGACCTCCTTCTGGCCGGGCTCGTTCGGCGCGGACATAGACATGGCGATTCCGAGGGCGATCAAAGCAGTCATGGACGTGCTTCCCGGTTTACCGTTTATGTTCTCGGCTTTGCATTCTTGTCGGACTTTCACAAGAACTTGCCACTTGCAAGATGTGCTGTTAGACTTGTGCATGCAAGCGCGCTAGACGCTTGGTGTCAGAGGGGAGGCATTGGTCTTTCATGTCCGATGTTATTGCTTTGCCGGCTGGTCCGAAAACCGGTTATTCGACGTTTGATTTCGATCGGCTATCCGAACGTGAAAAACAAGTATTGAGCTTGGCTG
>DATJYD010000130.1:0-2952 GCA_035499755.1 Fimbriimonadaceae bacterium | reverse complement strand
GCAAAGAGCTTCATTCCACCGAGGCTGCGCCGCTCTATGGCAGGCTTTCTCGCTTCTTCTTCCGCCACCGTGACACCCATCCTTCCTTCACCTCCTGTCGGGCTCGGCCCAACGCCAACGCGTCGGCAGGAACATTGTGCGTCACAACGCTTCCCGCGGCAATCATGGAACCGTCTTCGACCGTCAACGGCGCGACGAGCGTGCTGTTGGAGCCGACGAACACGTCGCGTCCGATCGTCGTCGGGTGCTTGAGAAATCCGTCGTAGTTGCAGGTGATCGTGCCCGCTCCGACGTTCGTCAGATCGCCGACGCTCGCATCCCCGATGTAAGTGAGATGGCTCACCGAGACCGACTCCCCAAGGGTCGACTTCTTGATTTCGACGAAGTTGCCGATCTTCGTCTTCTTCCCAAGAACCGTCCCCGGGCGAATGTTGGAGTACGGTCCGACCTTGACGCCCGAATGGAGCGTAGCGTCGACGAGATGGCTGAAGTAGACGTTCACCTCGTCGGCGATCCGGCAGCCCCGGATCTTCGTGCAAGGCCCAAGACGGCAGTTCGATCCAATCGACGTCTGCCCTTCGATCAACGTCCCCGGCTCGATCACGGTGTCGGGACCGATCCGCACGTCGAGACCGATGTAGGTCGTGTCGGGATCGACGATGCTGACCCCGTTCAGCGCATGGAGTCGATTGATTCGAGCCCGGAGAGACTTCTCCGCTTGGGCAAGCTGCCAGCGATCGTTGACTCCCATGAGAATGTCGGTGTCGTCCACGACGAGGGCAGCCACGTCCTGCCCCTGACGGTAGATAGCGCTCACGGCATCAGTCAAGTAGTACTCGCCCTGCGCGTTGGCGTTGCTGAGCGAAGGGAGGATCGCAAGGAGGGTCTTCGCGTCGAAGCAGTAGACGGAGGCATTGACCTCCCGGATTTTGCGTTGGTCCTCAGAGGCATCCTTCTGTTCGACGATGCACGCCACTCGGCCTGCGCCGTCTCTGATCACCCTGCCGTATCCGGCCGGATCTTCCACCTGCGAGGTCGCAAGAGTGCATTTCGCCCCGGTTTCCCGATGACGGGCGACTAACTCGCGCAGGGTTTCCGCGCTGAGGAGCGGGGTATCGCCGGGCACGACGAGAACGGGTCCGTCGAAGTCGCGAATCAACTCGGCCGCCGACATCGCCGCGTGGCCGGTCCCTTTCTGCTCGTGCTGCCAAGCGTAGCGGTAGCCGTCGCCTAGGGCCTGCTGGACCCGTTCCCCGCCGTGGCCGACCACCACAATCGGACTGGCGACCCCCGCCAACTTGAGGGAGCGACCCACCAACTCGACCATGGGGAGACCTAAGACCGGGTGGAGACCCTTCGGCAACTCCGATTTCATTCGAGTGCCTTTGCCGGCGGCGAGAATGATTCCAGCGATCGAGTGGGACATTCGGGAACCGTATTTTGGCCGTTTTCGGTTCAACGGCGCAAGCGCGAGGGCTGAGGGTTTATTCCCTCCCAAATCGGGTGAACATAGGGGAGGGAATGAAAGGGACATCCTTTGCGATCTGGAGAGATTCCTCGTAGGCGGCACCGGCTACAATCACTCGCATGATCGTTCCGAGCCGAGACGAGTTCGAAAGAATGACGGGGCGAGGGCGGCGCATGGTCATCTACCAGGATTTGCTCGCGGACGTCGAGACCCCGCTAAGCGCCTACTGGAAGTTGGCGGCGGGCGAACGGTTTAGCTTCCTCCTTGAAAGCGTCACGGGCGGCGAGCAGTTGGCCCGCTACAGCGTCCTCGGCGTGCGCCCACGGGAAGTACTTCGCACCAAGGGAACGCAGGTGCGGCGGATCGCCCAGTCCGGCGATACCGAAAGCACCCTAGCCGAGGGCCACGATCCCCTGCACCTGCTGGAAGAGGCGATGCGAGGCCACGAGCCCCTTCCCTTGCCCGACATGCCGACCTTCGTCGGCGGCGCGATCGGACTCCTCTCCTACGACGTGGTCCGATTCTTCGAAAAACTCGGCGGCGGCCCCATGGACGATCTCAAGCTCGACGATATGTCCATGATGCTCTGCGACGCAGTTGTCGTTTTCGATCACGCCAGAAACCTCCTGCGGGTCATGGTGATGGCGGGAGAAGGAGGATACGACGAGGCGGTCCGGGAGATCGAGAAGGTCGTCGGGGTCCTCAAGGGTCCGTTGCCGCCACTTCCCAACGGAGTGTACGAGCCCCATCCGGTGAGCGCGAACATGGATCGGCGCACTTTCGAGGCAACCGTGAACCGGATCAGGGAATATATCGCCGCGGGCGACGGCATCCAGATGGTCCCTTCGCAGAGGCTAAGCACACAGGTCGATGCCCATCCGCTGACGATCTACCGCGCGCTCCGGTCCCTGAATCCCTCACCGTACATGTTCCTCCTCCGATTCGGAGACTTCGACCTGGTCGGGGCTTCTCCGGAGCTGCTCGTCAGCCTGCACGAGAGAACGGCGCGGGTGCGGCCGATCGCAGGGACCAGGTGGCGCGGCAAAGACGCCGACGAGGACCGCGCGCTAGGCGAAGAGCTGCTCGCCGACGAGAAGGAACGGGCGGAGCACATTATGCTCGTCGATCTCGGCCGAAACGATCTCGGCCGAGTTTGTGATATCGGATCGGTCAAGGTGAACGACCTGATGGTCGTCGAGCGCTACAGCCACGTCATGCACATCGTGAGCGATGTCACCGGACGCCTGAGCGCGGGGCGAGACGCCTACGATCTTCTCCGCGCCAGTTTCCCCGCGGGAACGGTCTCGGGCGCGCCCAAAGTGCGGGCGATGCAGATCATCGACGAATTGGAGCCGACCCGCCGAGGAAGCTATGCCGGGGCGGTCGGATTCATCAGCCACACCGGCGAGCTCGACATGTGCATCGCGATTCGCACGATCCTCCTGAAGGACGGCGTCGCGCACATCCAAGCCGGCGCGGGGATC
>DATJYD010000129.1:0-5039 GCA_035499755.1 Fimbriimonadaceae bacterium | reverse complement strand
TGTTCGGTCCGCTTTCGCTCGCTGATGTCGGTGATCATCGCGAGCGCGCCTCGAAATTCGCCGTCTTCTCCGGTGATCGGACTCATCGAAAGAAGCGTCCAGACGTAGGTCCCGTCATGGCGGCGAAAGCGAAGGTCCCGCTGAAGGTCGGCGCCGAGAAGCTGCTTTCGAAAGTCCTCGGCGAGTTTCGTCTTCTCGTTTCCTTCCACGTAGTCGAGCATGCTCTTGCCGGCAATGTCCTCCGGCGAATACCCGAGCATCGACACGAGCCCGGCGTTGACATAGCTGGTATCGGCATTCGCATCGAGCATCCAGATGCCTTCGTGAGCGGTCTCCAGGACTCGCCGGTAGCTGGCCTCGCTCTCCCGGAGCAGCCTCTCTCTGTCCAGTCTCTCGATCTCCGCGCCAAGGCGGGCTGCGAAGAGCCGGAGAATGGAAGCGATGTGGTCGGGATCTTCGAACGGATGGTCGGCGTAAACGGCGAGCGCCCCGAGCGGCCGGCCATCGGAAGAGACCAAGCTGGTCGAGGCGAGGCCCTGGGCGGTCGTGCCGGTGATCTCGCTAAGGCGTGGATAAAGGACGCCGACCTGGTCGCCGACGGCAAGCGCTCCTTCGCGGATGGTCGCGGGAATTGGGGTGCCCTCCGTCCGAAAGGCAAATTCGCGTCGGATTTTACCATCGGCGGCGAAGGCAAGCATGGTCGCGGCACCTCCCTGATCGCCTAGCCGACAGGCGAAGGCGCCGCGCGAGCCCGCCGCTTCGCAGAGCCGAAGAGTCAGATTCCGGAAGAACGACTCCCCGGTGTCGGCAACGAGAGCCTGGCTCATCCGCGCAAAGGCGCGCGACCGTTCCTCCCGCTCGCCGAGCAACCGCATTTTCTGGAGCGCGATCGTAATCTGATCGCAAACCGTGGATACGAACTGCAGATCAGCATCGGACCAGTGCCGGAAACGACGGTAGCTGAGAATCGTCGCCGCGTAATAGCCGGCCGATTCAAACGAAAAGGGCCGGATGGCGAGCGTCCGAACGCCGCTCGACTGATGGAATAGGACGTCGAGACCGTTTTCGAGAAGCTTGGGGTGGGGTGCGTCGGCCCGGCTCAATACTCCGTCACGGTCTCTCGCCACGGCATCCCAAAGTGGGACGAGCGCGGGATCGCAGAGGTCGGCGCTGAAGGCGTCCTGCGCATAGTTTGCCGAACTCCAGACGCCGCGCGACTCGGCGGGGCCGCCCGCGGCCGGGACCCACAAGAGGGCGACGAGGTCCGCCTCCAACTGCTCGCCGATCGCCTTCGCGCCGAGTTCGAAGAGAGCCGATTCGTCCTCCAAGGCAATGATGGAGTCGGCAAGCTGCCTGATCACCTGCATTTCGGCGAGTTGCCGGCGCAGCGCTTCGCCCTGAAGCCGCTGACTCGCCTCCGCGTCCTGGCGAGCAGTCACGAGCGCGCCGGCGACGATCGAGCACGAGCCCATAAAAGTCGCCGCAAGCAAGAGATCGAAAATCGGCGTCGTTGGGTGAGCGATGGTGTTGACGGTCACGAACAGGCCCTGGGCGACCACAAAGGCGAACGCCGCCCCGGGGAGACCGGAGGTCAAAGCTACCCAGAACACGGCGATATACAACGGATAGACCCGGCCGGTCGCGCCGGAAACGCGCTCCGCCCAGATAAATGCGGCAGCCAAGATCATGACCACGTACTGAGCGGCCTGGATTGCCGGCTTCGCGCCGCGGCCGAGATAGCCCGTCAGCGGCGGACGACGATCGTCTCTCGCCCACTCCGCGAGCTTAAGACCGGCGGGCACTATCGCCGCCATGGGCATGACCGCACCGATCCAAGTCAAAAGGAAGACGTTCGTGCTGGGGATCGGCTGGAAGAACGGGGTCTCGACAGCGGAGAGGATCGCGGGGAGAAGGACGATACACGAGCCGAGAACGAGGAGATCGCGCGAGCTACCCCAGATCGGACCGGATCGATAGCGGCGCACGAAGAAGGCGGTTCCCGCCGCGACGGCCGTTGCCGCCATGGCGTCGGCGAAGAGGAATCCTCCTCTCGGCTCGACTCCGCCCGTGAACGCGGCTCCCACGAGCAGCACCGCGACGACGACCGGCAAGAAGCTCCAGTCGAAAATCGCCAGAAGCAGCGCGGCGAGAGCGACGTCGGGGCGAAGGACGACTTGGCCTGGTTGAGCCAGCGGTATCCGGCCGAGAAGCCAGGTGGCCGAAGTCGCCGCGCAGAAGCCGGCCGCCGCCAGCCCGTAATTCAGGGCGGCGCGGCCGGACATCTTCCCCGGTTTCTCACGCGTAAGCACGATATGCCTCGATCCGTTCATACGAGTCTAACACCGGCGCCTCTCAGGGGCGGCCGGATGGCGATCGTAGGTTTCCGGAGCCGCCATCCCGGTTACCCTCGTTCCTTGCCGGCCGATCGAGTCGGCCGACCTCCTCAGCCCGGGCCATCCGGGCAAGAGCAGGGGATCGCGATTTGCGGCGGATACCGCAAATCTTCGTTTGGGATTACAATAGTTTTCCACAGTGGCAAACCGGTCCATTTGCTTCGCGTTGCTTCTGGCCCTGATTTCTCCCGCGGGAGCCTATCTGCGGTTGCCGGCCCTATTCGGCGACAATATGGTCCTTCAGGTCGGGCCCCAAACCCCTGTTTACGGCAAGGCGACACCACGCGCTCCGGTGACGGTCAGGTTCGACGGCCAATCGGTCGAGGGGCGGGCCGATGAGAACGGAAACTGGCGAGTCGACCTAAACTTGCCGAAGGCGGAAGGCCCGTTCGATCTGGAGATCGACGGCCCCGGCGAGCAGAAGGTCTTCCACAACGTTCTCGTCGGCGAGGTTTGGGTGTGCTCGGGGCAGTCGAACATGGAGTGGTCGTATCACGATGCCAAGATCGCCCACCAGTCGATCGATATCGGCGGCGCGAATCGCCCTCAACTCCGGCTTTTCACGGTTGCTCATGCGGTGTCGAAGGATCCGCTGAACGAGCCGCAGGGCAAGTGGGTCGTGTGCACGCCGGATACGATGAACCCGTTCTCGCTGCTGGGCTACTTCTTCGGGGCTGGACTCCAGGATCGGCTTGGCTGCCCGGTGGGGATGATCGAAAGCGATTGGGGCGGGACGCCGGCCGAGTCGTGGACGCCGCGCGAAACTCTCGAGTCGTCTCCGAACCTGAGACCCCTGATCGGATCTCATGTGCCCATTCCCGTCGGCGCGGGGGAAGAGAGCGGCCGGCCGAAGCCCGAGCGCGCCGCGTGCGTGCTCTACAACGGGATGATCCATCCGATCCTGCCTTTCGGCTTCCGAGGCGTCATCTGGTATCAGGGTGAATCGAACGTGGGGCGGGCGGCGCAATACCGGGAGCTGTTTCCGGCGATGATCGGCGCCTGGCGTCAGGCGGCGGGCCGGGACTTCCCATTCCTCTTCGTACAGCTCGCGAATTTCGAGACGGCGCCGATGGTGGAATCGCAAGACGCCTGGGCCGCGCTACGCGACGCTCAGGAAGCCGCCCTGAAGCTTCCGATGACGGGGATGGCGACGGCGGTCGACCTCGCCCATGCGTCCAACATCCACTGGCTTCAGCGCTCGGAGCTGGGCAAGCGGCTCGACTGGCTGGCGATGAGCACGGTGTACAGCCAGGAAAAGCCGGCCGGCGGGCCGGTCTATCGCTCGATGAGCGTTTCGGGCAGCGAGGCGCGCCTCGTCTTCGACAACAAGCTGAACGGACTGCTGATTCGGAGCGCGGACGGGCTATCCGGCTTCGAGATCGCAGGCGCGGATCGGGTGTTCTATCCCGCCTTCGCCCGCATTCACGACGGCGACGTTATCGTCTCCTCGCCGAAGGTGCCGGTTCCGGTCGCGGTCCGCTACGGCTGGTCGGACAATCCGGAGATCTCCCTTTACAACTCCGCGGGCCTTCCCGCTCCGCCGTTCCGCACCGACGACTGGGGCGGCTAGAGTTCCGTCCCACTCCCGGCGCAGAGTTTTCGTAGCGGCCCGAGAACGAATGGTGACCGGAGGCATGCCTCCCGCAGCACGAATTCTCGCTGTTTTCCGGCTCGAGGGGGGACTATAGCTCGATGCCCATTTCGTCCAGCAGGCGGCTGAGGGCGTCGTGATCGAATCGATCCATCTTCTGGGCTTTCTTGCTGTCCTGCTGGGCTTCGTCGAGCTGACCGGTCTCTTCGAGCAGGATCGAGAGGAGGCCGTAATAGAGGAGCCGCGACGGGTCGAGGTCGCTGGCCAGGCGTAGCGACTTGATCGCCTCCGCTTGCCGGCCCGCGCCCCAAAAGGCGACGGTTGCGCGCAGATAGAGAAAGTCGTCGCCGGGAGAAAGCTCGATCGCCGCCCGCAGAGACTCCAGCGCATCTTCGAACCGCTTCATCTGGATCAGGAGGTCCCCGATCCAGTAGTGGTAGAAAGCCTCGTCCGGCTTCGCCGCGACCGCCCCTTGTGCGGCCAACAGCGCCTTCTTGCGTTCGCCCAGCTCTCGGTAGGTTTCGGCGAGCTTGATCCGGTAGTAGGCGTTGGCGGGATCCAGCCGGATGGCTTCTTCGAGCTCCCGCAGGCTGTCGTCGTAGCGGCTGTAGCGCTTGTACACGTCAGACATACCGAGATGCGGCTCGACCGCCTCCGCCTGAGCCCTCAGCGCGATCTGGTACTGCCGCAACGCCTGGGGGGCTTGGTCCGCATACTCGAAGGCGCCGGCAAGCTCGATCCGGGAGCCGATGTCTCCCGGGCCGCGCTGGGCCACCGCGTCGCGAAAATGCCGGATCGCCGCCTGCCAGTCTCCCTCGCTAAGGCAGCTTCTCCCCAGTTCGTCGCTTTCTTCGGCGGTGTCTCCCTTCTGTTTTCGGGGAGCAGCCTTGACCGGCTCCACGCTGTCAGACACGGGAACTTGGAACAGATCGGCGATCTGAGTGAAGGAAGGCGGCGAGGTTGAGGGTTCGGGCATTGCTTACCGTCTGTTACGACTTTCCACTGCCATTGTTCCGCGTTTCCGAGTCCACGGGTCTTATGGTCAGGGTGCAGGG
>DATJYD010000128.1:0-3269 GCA_035499755.1 Fimbriimonadaceae bacterium | reverse complement strand
CCGGAAAAGTCCTCCGCAGCCTCGCGTGCAGACGCTGGAGATGCGGTCAGTCACTCGTTCTTGGGTTTGGGGAAAGACGGCGGTTGGGGTAGGGAGGGGTTTGCCTAACATGATTAGGAGGCAACATGCAAAGAGACACCCTCTTAGGAGAGAATCGACGATGAGATGATTGAAGCGGTCCACCGAGGAAAACTGATCTGGAAGGCGGCGCTCGTCTTCGCGTTCCTCCAGATCGCCAGTTGCGCCGAATTCCCGAGCAAAGGCGGCACGCAGGAGATCAAGCTGATCTTCACGATGACCGTTGCCGGGAATATTCAAGACGACCCGGTGAGCCCCTATGTCTATATCGTCGCGATGTACCCGTCGACCGATCTTCACCCAACGGTTCACGGCCCGGAGCCCGTCATCGCCCCGCCTTGGGGCAATGGGATCGTGGCCGGCAATGCGACCGCCTTCGTCTCCTACAGCCTTGTCGGGCAACCGTACGATTACACCATTTACCAGTTTCAGGACCCGAATCTGGTCACTTACCAGGTGGCCTACAACCCGGTTCCCATTTCGAGCCTAAGCGTTAACGGTGGCAAGACCATTCAGTTTGAGATCGCGCTTTCGCAGCTCGCGCCGAAGGCCTACGATACGTCTCAGCTCAAGTCGGTGCTCGTCAACTTCCTGACGATGGACCGAATACGCACGGGAAGCGACGCGACCACGAAGTATTGGGACGCCCTCGGCGACAGTCGTTCGGTCAGCTCGATCACCGACACCGTTTGGATCCCGCTCGACCATAGTGCGACCTACGACAATAACACTCCGCCTAACGACGGGCTGGAACCAACTGGAGATTGCCCGGCAAGTCCGAATCTGGACATCACGAACTTCTCCGTGCAAGTGGTGGTGCCGTAGCGGGGCCATCGGGCATCATCTCCAGAAAGTGCCGCGAGTCTCTATTCTCCTCACCTGCTACAACCACCTGCGGTTTCTCCCGGCGGCGTACGAGTCGGTGCTGGCCCAGACCTTCGGCGACTGCGAGATCCTCGCGATCGACGACGGCTCCCAGGATGGCACGCGCGAGTGGCTGAAGGAGCGCGAGGGAGGAAAGCTCCGCTGCCTCTTCAACGAAAAGAACCTGGGCACCTATGCCACTCTCAACGTCGGAGTCAGTGAGGCGAAGGGCGAGTACATCGCCATCCTCAACGACGACGACCTGTGGGCGCCGGGCAAGCTCGCCACCCAAGTCGCCCTCCTCGATTCGAACCCGCGATTCGGCCTCGTCCACACGAGCGGCTGGTTCATCGACGACTCCGGCACACGCCATCCCGATCCCGAGCCGATGGAGTTTCCGTTCCCCCATCTCCCGAGCGGGGACGTCTTTGCCAAGCTGATCGACCATAACCAGATCATCGCGAGTTCGGTGCTGGTGCGGCGCGAGGCCTTTGAGAAGTGCGGTCTGTTCGACCCCAGCTTCTATGGATGCGGCGACTGGAATATGTGGCTGCGCATCGCCGCCGAATATGAGATCGCCTTTGCCGACGTACCCCTCACCTTCTATCGCGTCCACGGCTCCAACGCGGCCTGGAACGCGGAGAAGATGAACGAGGATGGGCGACGGATCCGCGAGTGGATTACGGGTTGGGACGCGGTGAAGAAACGCCTTACCACGGACCCCGACATTCGCGCCGCCTACGCGCACAACTGGGCTTGCCTGGGAACCGAGTACACCTGGCTCGGCCGCCCTGGCGAGGGCCGCCGCGCTTACCTCGCGTCGATCAAGGTCATGCCCGGCCGGATCAAGAGCTACGTTCGCTGGCTGGCGACCTTCCTGCCGAAGCGGACTTTCCGCAGGCTGTCGTAGCACCGGGTGACCGGACGGTTCAGGAGCGGAATGGATTCCGCTCCCATTGCGGTCCCATAATCAAGGATCAAGCATCGACCGCAGCGAATCTATCTCGACTATGCCGCGACGACCCCGCTGCTTCCGGAAGTCCGCGCGGCCATGGCGCCGTGGCTGGCCGGCGAATACGGCAACCCCTCCTCGCTCTATGAGGAGGGACGGCGAGCCAGAGCCGCGATCGACGAAGCAAGAGAGGTCGTGTCGGGTGCCCTCGGTTGCCTCTTCGCGGAGGTTGTCTTCACTTCCGGCGGCACCGAGGCCGCCAATCTCGCCATCGTCGGCGCCGCGCTGGCGAACGAGGACGCGGCACGGCGGAGGATCCTCCTCGGCGCGGCCGAGCACCATTGCGTGCTTCACACCCGGCCGATCCTAGAGCGGCTGGGTTACCGAGTCGAATCGATTCCGGTCGATCGCGTCGCGCGGGTTCGACTCGATGAGCTCGAATCGATGCTCGCGCCCGACGTTCTGCTTGTGAGCCTCATGTCGGCCAACAACGAGCTTGGCACGATCCAGCCGGTCGACGAAGTCGCGGTCCTCGCGCATCGGCATGGCGCACTCTATCACTGCGACGCCGTCCAGTCCTTGGCCATCCAAAGTCCAAAACCGAAGACCCAAGATCGCGCGGATCTCGCTTCCTACTCGGCACACAAGATCGGCGGCCCGAAAGGGGTGGGCGCGCTCTTTGTCAGGGCGGGAACGAAGGTGAAGCCGCTGAGCGTGGGCGGTGGCCAGGAGCGCGAGATGCGCGCGGGGACTGAGAACGTCGCCGGAATCGTCGGGTTCGCGGCGGCTCGATCCGCGATCCTCGATCTTCAATCCTCCCCCGCTCGCGATCACTTCCTCGACCTCCTGACCGCAGCCGGCTTCATCCCGACCGTGCCGAACCGAGCCGACGCACTGCCACGCCACGTCCACGTGCGCCTCCCCGGCGTGGACGCCGAGACCATGCTGATCAAGCTCGATCGCATGGGGGTGAGCGCGAGCAGCGGGGCTGCCTGCTCGAGCGGCAGCCTGGAACCGTCGCACGTCCTTCTCGCGTGCGGCTACTTGGCGAAGGAGGCGCGAGAGGGCCTTCGGTTCACCTTTGGGCCCTCGACCTCGGTCGCCGAGGCGGAAGAGGCGGCGCGAGTCGTGATCGACTGCGGGCTCGAGCTAAAGAGGGTCTGACCGATCGGCCTCGTCGCTACCCCGCCCCCAGGGATCGGGGCAGGCCCGTTTCAGACGAAACTTGCAATGGGTCAGGCCGCCCGGTCATAATCGTTAGGCTGTCCCGGGCGTATCACCGACTTGCGGGCAAGGAACAAGAGCGATGGCGAAGAAAGCCGAGAACCGTGAGATCATTCGGGTCGTCTGCACCGAGGACGGGAAGAACTATTAC
>DATJYD010000127.1:0-6798 GCA_035499755.1 Fimbriimonadaceae bacterium | reverse complement strand
CGCTGACGCCTGGCGAGGAGGCTTTTCTTCACAAGCATCGACAGGTCTGTGTGGAATGCGACGATGCCGCCTCGCAAAGCTCGGTCGCGCTGAATTTCCTTCGCGCGGCCGCCATCGAGGTTGAAGTCCATCCGCAATTCGATGAGAGGGTGATCCGAAAGCTCAAAGTTCAGAGGACCCGAGAAAGCCTGCGTTACTGGTCTCCCGCCGTCGCGGGAGCTTTCATCGCCGGGCTCGCCATTGTCGCCGCCCTCCAGATGATCACCCGCTCTTCCGATCTGCCGCATCTCCGGATGCCGGGAGCGGAATCCGAGATGGTCCGGGCTAGGAGCAGGCTCTCTCTCGATCAGAAGCTCTTACTGCCGCCGCCTCCGAGATGACCCGAGCTGGGCGTGGATTCTTCGGAGCCGCCTTGGGGGCTGCCCTCACTCTCCTCGTCCATCCGGCGTCGCGCCCCTATCTCCTGAGCTCGTTCATTTCGCCCTCCCACCCTCCCCCCGCCCAGGCGCCTTTGGCCAAGGATCCCGTGGCCTTGTCGGAATGGATGACGGCGATCGGGGACGAGTTCGCAACTCGGATCCGGCCCTCGGACGGCGAGATCCGTAACGCGATTCGCGCCGCCGGCCTCGGCGCCGGCCTCGACCCGCGCAACGCCTATTGGCATCAGATGCTTGCCGCGCTCGACCACTCTCTTGGGGACGATCGGGATGCGAAGGCCGAGTGGTTCTCCGCCGCTTCTCTGGACACCTGGAACGACTATCAGAGCAATCAGCTTCTGGATGAGCGTGGCAGGATCGCGCGGGCTTTCGGCGCCGCCCAGTCGTGGCAGCTCGCGGACGTCTATTACCAGCGCTCCGCGAACGCGGTGGATCTGATCGCCGAGTACTCACGCGCCCTCCTCCGTGCCTCTCCCATCGAAACGGATGACGGCCTGGTGACCCGCGCCGCCACCGTCCTCAACGGCGCTCTGCTCCGCCAAGGCTCCAAGTCGATTCGCATCGGCATGGCCGGGGCGAGGATGTCCGAGATCGCCTGCCACCCCGACAACATGGTGCTTCAGAGCGAGCCGCACCGGTTGTTCCTCCAGCGCATCAACATGCAGAATCGCCTGCGCCAGATCGGCCATCCCGAAATGGCGGATCAGGTTCACAAGTGCTACAACGAAACGGACGCATGGGACGCTTTCGAAGACGAGGACGACGCTTCCTCCTTCGCTTCGGAATCGGCGTTTCTGAGCCTCCTCTATGCCGGCCTTCCCAACATGCTCCTCGCGATCGGGCTCCTCGGCCTCTGCCTCTGGATCGCCGGCTACGCGATGAGGAAGGTCGAGAAGATTGGAGTCGTCCCAGCCGCCGTGGCCGGACTCGTGTTGGCGATCGTGACCTACGCGACCACCCGGCTTCCTCTCGCCGCGATCGTTCCCTGCCTTTGCAGCCTCTTTCTGACCCTCGGCCCGAAGCAGGAACGGCGGGTTCGGATCGACGATCTCGGGCCGATGTTCTCCTTTACGACGGGAACCTTGGGCCTCGTCTTCATGCTCCTGTTCGGGACCTTTGTGGTAGGAGCCGGCGCGCCTGCGATCGCCGTCCTCGCCGCCCAGGGCGACGTCCCAAGCGAGTACTTCGGCGGGTCGGGCGTCCTCCTCGGCCTTTCGATCATGGTCCTCGCCATTCTCCTCCTCCTCGCGCCTCTCTTCGCGACCGCCCTCAGGATTGGCACCGCCTTCGTCCTCGGCCTCGCCCTCCGTAAGTTCGGGGCCTTTCTTGGTTACCTGTCCCTCGCCGGCCTCGTCGTCGGCGCCCCGGTTTGTATCTACCAGGACCGGGGCAACTCAGTATCCCTCGAGCGCCTCGTGTCGAACGAACCGGTCTACTATTTGACGCTGCAGCGCTAGGGGCTCGGGAGTACATACCGTAAGCCGTCGCAAAACGCCGGGACCGCCGGATTCATCCGGCTATCTGATCCGGTGCCAGCGCAAATCTGGCAGACAAACCGGGATGATTGGCCGCTTCCTTGCTGCATCCTTGACGAGTTGTTTATTGAAGGAGTGCATTGGATGTTCGGTAGCAAGGTTTTCGGAATCGCCGCCCTCTCTGGGCTCTGCGTTCTCGCCGGCGCGGGAACGATGACCTTTAATGGGATGGACAGCCTGTCCGAGTCCATCACGATCGGCGGGGCTCACTACAACGGCTCCGTCAACGCCGGCCTTATGGACTTCACGGAAAGCTCGCTCGGAGACATCAGGACTTTCTGCGTGGATCTCGATCACGTCATCTCGAACGGCCAGACTTGGCCCGACACTCTGTGGGATTCCTCGACCTACCCGATGGCGGGAATCGAGCTTGCCGGCAACCTCGTCGATGCGGATTTCGCCAACGTCACGACCGCCGACGAAGCCGTCGGCTTGCAGGTCGACATCTGGAAGGCGCGCTATGACGGTCCGGCCGGCTCGACCCCGGACTTTACGACCGGCAACTTCACGGCCTCCGGCCTGACCAGCGGCGCCCTCGCCGCCGCCAATACCTACTGGCAGGACCGCAACACGGTCGGAAGCGCGGTCTATATTCGCAGCGAAGACGGGGCGGGGCAGGACCAGATGACCGTGAACCCAGTGCCCGAGCCGGCTTCCATCGGCGCGCTCGTGATCGGCGCTCTAACCCTCCTCCGCCGCTCGCGCAAGGCTCGCTAGCCGCCCCGTCGCTACTTGGCACAAGAGCCAAGCCACATTTTTCTTCCTCCCGAAGTGGGTGCCTATATAGGGAGGAAGAAAAAGCGGCTTCTAGGAGGGCGTCTTTGCATGTCGCCTCCGAACAATGGTAGGCGACCCCGACCCCAACCGCCGTCTTTCTCCAAACCGAGAACGCCGGTCTCCAAGCATCTCCAGCGTCTGCACGAGAGGCTGTCATTTGAGATTTGAGATTTGAGATTTGAAAGGGGAAGATGTGGGGAGCGGGCGGGCGTGGATCACGATGCAAGCATGTAAAGGCCTCTAGCCTGCCATTAGTGGCGAGAGGTTCGATACGCCGGCAGTCTGCTCGTAACGCGGTCAGATCCGAGGTCCTTCGCTTCGAACCTCGCACCACTCGGTTCTCCGCTCAGGATGACGCGGTCTGCTCGCCAAGGGCCGATGGTTCGGGCTAGGGACAAAGCTGTTTACTTAAGGGACCGAACCACCGAATCCACCGAGAACCACCGCCTCGGAGGCGGAGCCGATTCGAAGGCCGGCAGCCCAACCTAAACCGTGTTGTTCCTAGCCCCATCTATGCATGTCCGCACCGCTCCCGACTCTCAATCCTGCTTCCTGGGGTAGCGTCTTGCGGAGCAGCATGAATCGAATCGCCCAACTGGCGGCTAAACGGCAGGGTCTCATTGCCGATCTTCTCCAGAATCCGCGCGGCCGTGCCTGGTGCGAGGAGCACACGCGGGTCGCCGACGAGGTCGTGATCGAGCTGGCCCGCGAACTCGGGCCGGCTTCCTCGCGTCTCGCCATCATCGCCGTCGGCGGCTACGGGCGCCGCGAACTGGCGCCCTATTCCGATATCGACATCACAATCGTTCCCGAAGACGAAGGGTCGCAGGAGATCGAAGTCGCGGTTCGCAGCTTCTTTAGGAGCCTCCACGACGCATTCGGCGCCGAGTTGGGCATGCGGATCGGCTATGCCTACCGCCTCGTGGCCGACGCGGCCGGCCTCGACGGCAAGACCCGGACCGGCCTGCTGGACGCGCGCCTGGTCGCCGGTTCGCCCGCCGTGTTCAACTCTCTGCAGGACGCCTTGGACGAATCGTTCTCGGCGGGTGAGTTCATCCTCGAGAAGATCGACGAACGCCAGGCGATGTTCGCGAAGTACAACGATACGCCCCTCGTGGTCGAGCCGCACTTGAAGGAAGGGGCCGGCGGCCTTCGCTGCTTCCATTGCGCAAACTGGCTCCGAACCGCGGTCGGTGAACGCGAGGCCCGAGCGCCGCGCTCTTACGACGCGATCCTGCGCTTGCGCAACCTGCTCCATGCGACCGCCGAACGGCAAGTCGACCTTCTCACCCGGCAGCGCCAGCAGAGTATCAGCGAAGTTCTCGATACCGACCCCTTCGCCCTCATGTCGGAGCATGCCGGCCATGCCCTTCTCGTGCACCAACACTTCCTCCGCGCGGTCGACAAGCTCCATGAAGGGCGCTTCCGCCTGAGCAAGGGCTGCGTCGCGATCCGGGGGGAGGCCCGCGTGTTGGCGGATGCGGACGCCGGCGACGCCGCCTTCGGGATCGCCGTCGCCACTCAACTCGGCCTCAGAATCCCAGACCTCGCCTCCGCCACGTCGGAATCCACCAACGGAGCATCGGCTGCTCACGCTCTGTCTCTCGGGGAAGCCACAATCCGCAACATCGACCGGTGCGGCCTCCTGGAGGTCCTCCTGCCCGAACTCACCGCTTGCCGCACGCTGATCCCAAACGACAGCGTCCATGCCTACACTGTCTTCGAGCACACCCTCCGAACCGTCCGCGAGATCGAGAGCCTCGATCCGGACAGCTACCTCGGCCGAATCCGCGACTCGATCCACGACCTCGACGCCCTCTACCTCGCGGCTCTCCTTCACGACGCCGGGAAGATCCTGTCCGAGCCCGAACATGCCCATATCGGCGCGACGATGGCCCGAAACGTCGCCGAGCGCTGGGGGCTCAGCCCGCACGTGGCCGAGACCGTATCCTGGCTCATCGAGCACCACTTAGACACCGCGCACACGATCCGATTCCGCGACCTCGCCGAACCGGGCACCGCCCAAGACTTCGCCGCACTGGCCGGAGATCTGGATCGCCTGAACATGCTGGTCGTTCTCAGCTATGCGGATGTGCGGGCGGTTGGGGAGGGAATCTGGACTCCCGCTCAGGACGCGTTCCTGAGGGAGCTTCACGAGCGAACCTCCCAGGTGTTGGCAGAAGAGGAGGCGCCCGCGCCGGCCGCTCAACGGGCGCGCCTCGTGCGGGATCTGAGCACGGAGTCGTTTTCGCCCGACGAGGTCCAGGCTTTTGTGTCCGGTCTGCCCGTCCATTACCTCAACAGCACGCCGTTCGAATCGGTGGTCCTTCACATGGGGATGGTCGCGAAGGCGCGCGCCGGCGAAGCGACGATCGACTCGGCCCCCCGCCCGGAGATCAGCGCGACGGATTTCACCGTCTGCTGTCCCGACTCGCCCGGTCTGCTCAGCAAGATCCTCGGCGTCTTCTATGCAATGGATCTGCGCGTTCAGGCGATCCGGGCCTGCACGACGGCCGAGACTCCGATCGCGCTCGACGTGTTCACGGTGAACTTCAATGGCCGTCCCCTTCCCGGCGCGACCGCCGCGGAGACGTCGGCCATGCTGGAGGCGATCGTCTCCGGCAACCGAGATATGGACTCGCTCGTTCGGGAGAGAGGCAAGGATCCCGATCGGACGCAGCGAGTCCTCAGTTATCGATATATAGAGGGATCGCCAGGAATCTTGGAGATTCGAGCCCCGAGAGGCCGGGGACTGCCTTTCCGTCTGTCGCGGCTCGTCGCGCGCCACGGGTGGAACATCCAGAGCGCCCGCCTCGGGCAATGGGCGGACAACGCCTCCGCCGCGCTGTATTTGACGCGGGCCGACGGCGCTCCGCTATCCGTGGCTGAAGTCGACGCGGCTATGTCCTGAGCTGTCCGCCTGGGGGTTGGGATTGGGGTGTTGGGGTGTTGGGGTATTAGGGTGTTGGAGTGTTGGAGTGTTGGAGTGTTGGAGTTAGGGTGTTAGGGTATTGGGGTATTATGGTATTGGGGCGTTGGGGCGTTTTGCGCTGGGCGTTGGGCGTTGGGGGGACAGCCCTTCCCAAGCAGTCGCCCCCGAAGGTCAGATCCCTCGACTCGGGGCCACGCCGCTCGCTTAACCGGGGGTGGCGAGCGCGGCGTGACTGCTCCAAACTCAAGTCAGCTTTCGATGTGGATCGTCTTCTCGTGGGTATAGATCGCGGTTCCCTTCGCCGCCCCACGCGGCTTCCGTACATATTTCCGCAACGTGTAGTCCACGGGAACGTAACCGGAGTGCTTCAGAGCCGAGTGCTGCACTGCGATTCGAGCCGCATACTCTAGCACGTCCCGGGTCACCTTCTCGGGTTGGTTGCGGGTCACGACGACGACGTGGCTGGAGACGTTGCCGCGCACGTGCAGCCACCAGTCATTCGGCTTGGCCACGCGGAGGACCAGATAGTCGTTCGCCTCCGCATTCTCACCGTATAAAACGGTCCATCCATTCGGAGCAAGCAGTTCGCGAATCCGATGCCCCTCGTAAGGCCGTTCCTCCTTGTGTTTGGACACGACCGCGCGCGAATGCAGCCAGCGCCGCTTGCTCGCCTCTTCCCGAAATGCCTCGACCTCGTCCAAGCGCTCGGCATTCTCGATCCGGTCGGTAAGAGAAAGCAGTTCGTCTCGCTCCTGGGATAGCCGTTCGATCTGGTCTCGCACGGTTGACATGCCCAGTTTCGACTTCTTCGCCTTCGCAAAGTACTCGCCGGCGTTCTCCTGGTAGGTTTTGCCGGGGTCTAGCGGGATTGTCAGAGGCTTGCCTTCGAAGTCGAAAGCGCCGAGCTCTTTCGCTCCCTCGGGAGCCGATGGGCCGTAGGCGAGGATGAGGTCGCCGGTCATCTGCATTTGCGTTGCTCGTTCGCCGAGGTCCTTGGCTTGGGCGAGATCCTGGAGGGCCACCTCGCGGGCGAAGATCACCCGCTGAAGCTGTCCGATCAGGGATTTCTTGAGCGTCTCCGATTCCTGGGCGGGGATCCAGGCGTCGTAATGCTGCT
>DATJYD010000126.1:0-7037 GCA_035499755.1 Fimbriimonadaceae bacterium | reverse complement strand
CCGAGGCTCAGGGAGAATCTCGCGGCCGCCGAGATCGAGCTTTCTCCGGCGGATCTCGACGAGATCGATGCCGCCGCCTCCCAGATTGCCATCGAGGGAGCGCGTTACCCGGAGCAGATGCAGCGGACCGTCAATCGGTAGGAGTGGGATTCCGGCTTGATGGCCCAAGCGCCTGCACGCAAGGCTGCGAAGTACGTGCTTGTTCCTTGCGTGGTGGGCGGCAAGAAGCTCACAATCACCGCCGAACCCATGGGAGCGCCGAATTCATTCGGCTCCGGAAGCTCACAATCACCGCCCGCGTGTTCTTGGGATTGGGCAAAGACGGCGGTTGGGTTGTTGGAGCACTCCCAAACGCGCGCCCTCTTAAGAGCTGGATAGCAACGACTGCAGGCTGTCGACGGATTCGGCGACGTCTCGATTGACGATCACGTGCTCGTAGGCGCTCGCCTCGGCGATCTCCTTGCGGGCGATCTGGAGGCGGCGCTCGATCACCTCCGGCGAGTCGGCGGCTCGCGACCGGATGCGGCGCTCGAGCTCTTCGAAACAGGGCGGCATGACGAAGATGGTCAGGGCATCGGGACGGAGCGGCATCACGGTCAGGGCGCCTTGGACGTCGATCTTCAGCACGGCGACCTTCCCTTGCTGGAGCAGCGCTTCCATGCCGAGCAAGGGCGTGCCGTAGTAGTTGCCGGAGAATTCCTTGTGCTCGAGAAAGGCGCCGGCCGCGATCATCTCTCGAAAGCGGTCTATGGAGACGAAATGGTAGTCGGCGCCGTCGACTTCGTGGTCCCGCATGGGTCGAGTCGTATAGGCGACGACCCGGCAGATGACGGGATTCCGGGCCGACCAGGCGGTCAGGAGGGTGTCTTTTCCGACCCCGCTCGGGCCGCTGAGAATGACGAGGCGGCCGGCCATCAGCGCAGCAACCCCATGATGCACTCGGCGACCTTGAACGAATCGTGGCGGACGAAGTCCGTCTCGCTCGTGAAGTCGCGCACGATCGGGCGGAATCCGGCGCCGCGAATCCGGTCGAGGTCGGCCTCGACGAGGAACTGGCCCGACTCGCGATATTTGGAGAGAGCAATCTCGCTCGGGATGCCGTTGTTGACGAGAACGTAGTCGAAGATCCGGCTCTCGGTGTTCGTGAGGATCGCGGAGACGTGCTCCGATGCGGTGAAGCTGTCGCTTTCGCCAGGCTGGGTCATGACGTTGCAGATATAGACCTTGACCGCCTGGGTCTCCTTCAGGGCCTGGGTGACGCCGGGGACGAGGAGATTCGGGATGATGCTGGTGAAGACGCTGCCGGGGCCGATGCAGATCACGTCGGCGTCCGCGATGGCTTCGAGAGCAGCGTGGTGAGGCGTGACGTTGGCGGGATCGAGGAAGATGCGCCGGATCTTACCCCTTGCCTCGACGATGGCGGTCTCCCCGCAGATCTCGGCTCCGCTATCGAGGAGGGCGCGGAGGCGGACCCGGTCGAGCGTCGAGGGGACGACCCGGCCGCGAATGTTGAGAACATCGGACGCGCGCTCGACGGCTTTCTCGAAATCGCCGCGGGACTGATCGACGAGGGCGGCGATCAGGAGATTGCCGAGGGCGTGCCCGCTGAGGGAGCCGCTGTCGTCCTTGAAGCGGTGCTGGAAGAGGTCGGTCATCGACTTCTCCGCGTCGGCCAGGGCGACCAGGCAGTTGCGGATGTCGCCGGGCGGGATCATGCCCTTGTCTTTGATGAGGCGCCCGCTGCTGCCGCCGTCGTCGCTGACGGTGACGATCGCGGTGATGTTGGAGGACTTCGCCTTGAGCCCGCGCAGGATGGTGCTGAGGCCGGTGCCACCCCCGATCGCGACGATGCGTGGGCCTTGGGCGAGGGTCTGGCGCTGGCGATAGACGTCGACGATTCCCGCCTTCGTGCCGGGCGCGATCGTTTCGATGAGATGGCGGAAGCCGGCGCGGAGGCCTGGAACTACGAAGACGTACATGCCCAGGAAGAGGAGGACGCCTCCTGTGGCCCAGACGGCGTCGTCGAGGGCTTTTTTCGGAATGAACTCGCCCATTAGGCCGCGGGAGGCCACGTAGAGCCCGTCCAAGCCCAAGACGAGCGGCGCCCTGAAGGTCAGCACGGCTCCGACGAGGAGAAGGACCAGGCCGGTAAGCCCGAAAAGCCCGGCTTTAAGAAGGCCCGCGGTTGCCGCCATGGTCCGAAAGCGGTATCGGCGGCTCAAGCGCGGCCTCGGCTTTCTTCTCGGTGCGGGTCGGTGAGCCGGCAACTTGCGGCACGGGAAACCGCGGGCGGGCAACCGACGACTCGCGAGGCGAATGCCTCGTCGAGTCCCGGAGACCTCAGGTGCGCAAGCCCAAATTCCAAACTCTAAACCCTAAACTCAGATTAGTCGTCTTTGTCGTCCGGCAGGAACATCCCAAGCACGCCGTTGATGAAGGCGATCAGAAGACTGGCCACGAAGGCCGCTTCGAACGCTTGGAACCCGCTCCCCGTAATCTCGAAACCAAGTTTGAACGACGCCGCGATCATCAGGATCACCGCGTTGACTACCAGAGAGAATAGCCCGAGCGTGAGGCAGCTTAGAGGGAGGGTCAGGAATTTGATGATCTTCCCAAGAGTCGCGTTTAGAAGGCTTAAGACCGCAACTCCGAGCAGCAGTTTGAGGAACTCGGACGTGTCGTGGACCCGTACGTCGAAGCCGAGACCGAGGGCTTGACTGACGAACGATGCCCCAATCACGGACACCGCAAGCAAGACCCACCGCAGCAATAGCTTTGTCATTCGCAACCTCAGTTATACAACGCGCGAAACCGGGTTGGGCGATTCTCGGCTTAGGCCCTAGGCGGGCGTTTCTTTGCATGTTGCCTCCTAATGATGTTAGGCAACCTTCCAACCCCAACCGCCGTCTTTCCCCAAACCCAAGAACGCCGGTCTCCAAGCATCTCCAGCGTCTGCACGCAAGGCTGCGGAGCACTTTTTCGACTTTCTGGCTCCTTGGAGCTTCAACGCCAGGCTTGTGTTGTGAGCGGCAAGAAAGTCGAAGAGCGTAGGCCTGGCGGGGCCAAAAGCCCCTGGGGTCTGAGTGGAAGCCGGCGGTCGAGCCTCGGCCAACCCGGGACGCCAGGGCACAGCGGCATGCGGACCTCCTCGTCGGCTAGATCTGAGGCTCCTTCGCGGGTCTTTGCAGCGCGATCAGCCCGACGGCCACGACGGCAATGATCCACGCCGCGAGTCCCCCATGCTCCACCGTCAGGAAGACGGTCGTCAGGGCGGCGGCCAGGATCGACACGATCCAGCCCCTTGGGTTCCGTAGGACCAACCCGCCGGCGGCTGCCGCGAGCACGGCTCCGATCACGGTGGCCACCGCCGGCGTCAGATAGGCCGACAGCACGGGCACGGCGAGGAGCGCGACTCCAAAGGCGGCCGAGCCCCAGAAGGCCCGGTCTGAGCAAAGCAGGAGGGCAGCAAGCGCGAAGAGAGCCAGGGCGGCGGGCAGGACGGAGATTGTCTTGTTCAGAAGCTGAGACTGCAGGTCGGCCCTCGGGAAGACGAGCGAGATGCTCTGCGAGGTGAGCACGTCTTTCAGCCGCCACTCGGACTGCGCTCCCGAAAGACTGGTCGGGTAGATACCGGATTTCGCATACTGCGGTGGCTGCGGGCACATGGTGACGAGATGGAAGTCGCCGATCCGTCGCCGCTCGCTGCCGAGACGGTAGTCGTATTCGGCGGCTCCGCTCACCCGGTAATGGACGTGGGCGGTGACGGTTTGGCCGGCCGGAATCGTGCCGTTCCAGGCGTAGACGCCCTGCTCGTCGGGCTCCATCATGCGGGTGCCGAGAATCTCGATGTAGAACTCCTGGACCGTCCCGCCGCCTTCCGGGAGGTCGAAGACGAACCTCATCGGCGCGGCGTCCGGCCGGGGATTGCGGAAACGGTATTCGCCGGTGAATTCGGCGTTGTAGTGGCGGCGGCCGCTCGGCGCGCCTTCGTCGTGGAAGACGACCTTGATCTCGGCGCCATCGGCGGCGACCGGCAGCTCGTCGCGGCGGGTGAGCTGGCGGGTGAACACGACATCCTGGCCCGAGCGCTTGAAGCTGTCGACGAGCTTGAGCACGTTGTCCGAAGAGGGATCGCTGAGGTACGGAGCGAGAACCTGGATACCCTCGGCTCCGATTCGGGTTGCGAAGTCCGGCGGGAGAGTCAGAGATCGCGTGTAGGTCTTGTCTTCGACGAGGGCGATCGCGGGCGCGAACTGAACGATTCCGCTCAGGTTGGGCTCACGACGGCGGCTTGCGGTCGCCTGCTCGATCGTGTCGCGACGCGATTGGACGGTCTTGCCGGCTTGGACGAGCAGGCCGCCAAGCACCAACGTGGCGAGAGCGACCAAAGCGGCCCGGCCGGCGTGACCCGAACCGGACCGGAGGCGCTTGCCGAATTCGGCCTGGCCCTCCGGATCGATCTTGCGATAGGCGAGCCAGACCGCGGCGGCGGCGAGGATGCCGAAAACGATGAGGGGTAAAAGCTGCCTGACGATGTCCGCCGTACCCAGAACCCAACGGTAGGCGGCGTCGACAAAGTCCTGAACCATCGAGAATCTGACGCGTCAACCGCTCGGCGACTACGGCCCGTTCGCGGAGACGAGCCACCGCTGCAGTTCCACAAGCTCGCCGAGGTGGTAGGCGGCATGTTCCGCCGCGACGAGAGCCTCGCGAAGAAGGGTGTGCTGCTCGGCCCATGGGAACGGGCGAAGGAGGTCCCGCGACTCGTCGGCGACAATCGCCCGCAGCCGCGCGAGGTCATTGCGATATCCGTCCACGCTCTCATCCCAGGCGTTGGCGCTTGGAAGTGGCGACGGCGGCCAGTATTCGTCCGGCCACTCCTTCTCCTCGTAAGTTCCGTTCTCGTTCTGCGAATAGTCGAGAATGTCGCGAAGGGCGATTCGCATGTGTTCGACGATCTGCCAGGCGCTATGCTCGGCTCCCGGCGGAATCACGCCACGCTTCTCCGGCGCAAACTCGCCGGCGATCTCGTTGAAAGTACCGAACGCCTGCCCACCCTCGAGAAGGGCGATAACTTGATTGCGAACCGCTTCCATGTCTGTTCTACGCCTCGTAGAATCAGGCCATGAAAGAGCGAAGGATCGGCAAGGAGAGAGTTGGGGAGATCGGGCTCGGCTGCATGGGTATGTCGCACGCCTACGGGCCGTCGGACGAGGAGGAGTCGCTGCGCGTGCTCGTGCGCTCTTTGGAATTGGGCGCGAACTTCTGGGATACGGCCGACATGTACGGAGCAGGCAAGAACGAGCTGCTGCTCGCCAAGGCCTTGAGGACGATGCGCGATCGGGTCTTCCTCGCGACCAAGTTCGGCAACGTCTACGACAGAACGCTGACCTCTCATCAGGATTTGGTGCAGCAGGAGGCCGGGTGGATCGTGGACGGGACGCCCGAGTACGTGAAGAAGTGCTGCGACCGCTCGCTGGCGAGGCTGGGAGTCGATCACATCGATCTCTACTATCAGCACCGAGTCGACTCGCGCACTCCGATCGAGGAAACGGTCGGAGCGATGGCCGAACTGGTCAAGGCCGGCAAGGTGCGCGCTCTCGGCCTCAGCGAGGCTTCCGCGAATACGATACGGCGAGCTCATAAGACGCATCCGATCGCGGCATTGCAGACCGAGTATTCGCTCTGGACTCGCGATGTCGAGGCCGAGATCCTGCCGGTCTGCCTCGAGCTTGGCATTTCGTTCGTTCCGTATTCGCCGCTCGGCCGCGGCTTCCTGACCGGCAAGATTCAGTCGGTCGAAGACCTTCCGCCCGACGATTGGCGGAGGATGAACCCTCGATTCCAGAGTGACAGCCTGGCGAAGAACCTCGCGATCGTGGATCAGGTGCGGGAGGTCGCATCGCGTCACGAGGCGACTCCCGCTCAGATCGCGCTCGCCTGGGTTCTAGCCCAGGGCGATTCGGTGATTCCGATTCCCGGGACGAAGCACGAGAAGTATCTCGAAGAGAACGCGGGGGCGGCCGAGATCATGTTGTCGAAGCGCGACCTCGACGACCTCGGCGGGATCGCTCCGCCGGAAGGAGACCGCTATCCGCAGCTCATGATGTCGTTCCTGAACGGATAGATGTCGGCGGTCAAGGGGACAAGCCCAACCCGACTGCAAGGAGATCCCTGGATCAGGGAGACTCCGCCAACCGATACGCGCCCCCATTCGTGACCTCGACCTTCGGAACTCGGCGGGTCACCTCGAAAGCGCGGTAGATGGGCTCCAACTGGTCCCAGAAGCCGACGAGCGCCGGATATTGCCGGCGGAGGGCGCGATAGCCGTCGCCTTCCATCCGGCATGGGAAGATGTGCACCGGAATGGGCTCGCGAGCCGCCGCGGCGATGGGATAGATCTCCTCGATCTTCGGATCGGTCATCGCCAGGCATCCCGCGCTCACGTGGTTTCCGTGGATGAAGATGTCGCCGCCCGGATGCGGCGCGCCGAGGATTCGGTCGGCTTTGTTGGGATAGTCGACCTTCAGAGACAGATCGAAGTGGCTGTGAGGGTTGAGCTCGGACACTCGGTACACGCCTTCCGGCACCTGATCGTCTCCCTCGCGGCGCTTCGGACCGGGACCGCCGGATTCGGCCGCGATCGGATAGATGCGGATCAGCTTCATCGGTCCCGACTTCGACATGCCCCACAGCTCCAGCTCGCCTTCGGCTTTGAACGCCCGAAGGAAGATGCTGCGCGGAGGATAGGGGATTCCGAGACTCGAGCAGACCGCCTTGATCGGCCGGGAATCGCCGCTTCCTGGCGGGGCGGCGGTCAGGGCCGGCGGGTGGCTCCGATGGCATCCGGCGATGAGAAACGCCAAAGCAGCGGCAGGTAGCGCGAAAGCTCTCATTCCTGTTCCCGAGACGCAAGCGACGCAGCATTGACGTTACCTCTAGAAGCCTCCCGTTCGAGACAGCTTGTCTTTCTGTCCGTAACTCCTGGAGCGGCGAGTCCGTCGTATCCGTGGAGACTATGAACATGCGATGGGTAC
>DATJYD010000125.1:0-4866 GCA_035499755.1 Fimbriimonadaceae bacterium | reverse complement strand
GAGCAGGACTGGGATTCCTGGAAGGGTCTGACCGACGCCATCGGCGACAAGGTGCAACTCGTCGGCGACGACTGCTTCGTGACGAACATCGAGCTGCTCGAAAAGGGAATCAAGGCCGGAATCTGCAACTCGATTCTCATCAAGCTGAACCAGATCGGCACCCTCACCGAGACGATGGCGGCCATTGACATGGCGCGACGGGCCGGCTACACGAGCGTGATCAGCCACCGCTCCGGCGAGACCGAGGATACGACGATCGCCGACCTAGTGGTGGCGACGAACAGCGGCCAGATCAAGACGGGCGCGCCGAACCGCACGGACCGCATCTGCAAGTACAACCAACTCCTCCGGATCGAAGAGATGCTTGGCAGCACCGCGGTTTTCGCCGGCAAGTCCGCGTTTGGCAAGCTCGCGTCGCGGTTTGGCGCGTAGGACGACCGCAGATCACGCGGATTGAACGCGGATGGCCCTCCGGGTCCATCCGCAGCTATCCGCTCATTCCAGGGTCAAAATCTCGGGGCCGTCGCGGGTGATCGCGACCGTGTGTTCGAAGTGGGCCGAGAGCTTGTGGTCGGCGGCGATCACATTCCACTTGTTCTCGTGGGTGTAGACGTCCAGCTTGCCCTGGTTCACCATCGGCTCGATGCAGATCGTCATACCCTCGCGAAGCAGGTCCCCTTTACCGGGCTTGCCGAAATTCGGCACCGCGGACGGCTCTTCGTGCAGCTTCCTTCCGATTCCATGTCCGACCAACTCTCGAACCACCGAGTATCCGTTCGATTCGACGTACCGCTGAACGGCGGAGGCAATGTCTCCGATCCGGTTGCCAAGCTTGGCCTTGTTGATTCCCTGGAACAGCGACTCGCGCGTGACGTTCAGCAGCCGCTGCGCTTCCCCGGAGATCACTCCCACCGGGAAGGTCCAGGCGCCGTCGGCATGCCAGCCGTCTTTGATCACGCCGAAGTCGAGGCCGACGATATCGCCCTCTTGCAGCACGGTCTCGTCGGGAATGCCGTGCACGACGACCTCGTTCACGGAGATGCAGGCCGCGGCCGGAAAGCCGCGGTAGTTAAGAAAGCTCGGGATGCAGCCCGCCTTCACGATCAGCTCATGCGCGTAGTCGTTCAGAGCCCGCGTGGTCACTCCGGGGGCGACCCGCTCCGAGACGAGCCGAAGGGTTCGAGCAAGCACTCGACCCGACTCGCGCATCATAGCGATCTCTGCTTTCGATTTGAGATGAACCATAGTTGAGGGTCGATGGGCGTCCCGTCATCGGACGTCAACCATCGACCATCGCTCCCCCTCCCACGATTTGGGCAAAGACGTCGTCGGCGGGTAGGGTGCCGTCGACTTCTTGAAGGAGCCCCTTGTCGATGTAATAGTCGATCACCGGGCGCGTCTGCTCTCGAAAAATCCGCAGACGCTCTCGAATGGTCTCCGGCTTATCGTCGGTTCGGACGATAAGCGGACCATTGCATCGATCGCAGAGACCTTCCCGCTTCGGCGGCTTGTTGACGGCGTGATAGATCTCGCCGCACTTCGTGCAGCCAAGCCTTCCCGAAAGGCGGCTGACCACCAATTCGTCGGGCGCGTTGATCCAAATCACCTTATCGAGATGCATCTCCATTTCGGATAGCATTTCATCGAGAGCAACGGCCTGGCGAACCGTGCGGGGGAAGCCGTCGAGCACGAAACCGCTCTTCCTGACCTCCTCGGTTCGGATGCGCTTGCCCATCATCTCGATGGTCACCCCGTTTGGCACGAGCTCGCCATGCTTGATGTAGCTTTGGGCAAGCCGGCCGAGATCGGTTTGCGCATCGATTTCAGCCCTGAATATGGTTCCAGAGGAAAGGGGTCTGACACCGATCCAGGCTTCGAGCAGACTGGCTTGCGTTCCCTTGCCGACACCCGGCGGCCCGATGAAGATGAGCCGGCTCCCCGGCCCGATCGCGCCGCCATCGGCGGGCTTCACTGCTGCTTGCTCTGCCAATTTAACTTCCACAAGTGATTTCTACGAGAGGTCATGGCGGGTGGCTGGAGGCGCGCACCGCGACCGAGTCGCGCGGTCGAATGCGCGGTCCAGTCCGGCACGCTCCCTACCAAGAGGGCCCCTATTGCCCATACTTCTTCATCAGCAGGTTGGCTTCGACCTGTCGGAGGGTCTCAAGCGCGACCGCGACGATGATCAGGAGGGACGTGCCTCCCATGTAGCTCACATACTGGAACGGGATTCCCACGAACGTCGGAGCGAGGTATTGGACCAGGGCGACGACCGCTAGAAACATCGAACCGACGAACGTGATGCGCGAGATGACCGCGTCGAGAAAGTCCTTCGTCTGTTTGCCTGGCCGCACGCCGGGAATGAACGAGCCGCCGCGCTTCAGGTTGTCCGCGATGTCCTCCACGTTGAACTGAATCGCCGTGTAGAAGTAGGTGAAGAAGAACACCATGGCGGTGAAGATGAGGACGCCAACCGGGTTGAACATCATCGTGTGGCCGAAGTAGACAGGCGTCGACGACGGGGCGACCCAGGTTTGAACGTTCTGGAAGAACTGGGCAATCCTCGGCGCCGAGGACGCAAAGAACATCTGGATTTGGGAGGGAATCCAGAGGAGCGACATCGCAAAGATCAAGGGGATGACGCCGACCATGTTCACGGAAAAGGGCAAATAGCTGGTTTGCCCGCCTTGCGCCTTTGTCCCGATCATACGCCGCATATGTTGTATGGGCAGCCTACGTTGGGCGACCGTGAAGTAGATGATCAGCCATGTCGTCCCGATCAGAATCAGGATCATAATCAGGGGCTGCCAGATGTAGATCTGGTGCTGGAGCACGGCCTTGTACATGCTGCCGAACTGGTACGGCAGGGAAAGGACGATTCCGGCGAAGATCATCAGGGAGACGCCGTTTCCGATTCCCTTTTCGCTGATCTGTTCGCCAAGCCAGAGCGCGAACATCGCGCCGGCCGTCCAGATCAGGACGACGCAGGCGGTGACGAACATGGAGTGCTGAACGACCGGTCCAAGGCCCTGCTTGAGCAGAGCGAAGAGGCCGGAGCCCTGGAAGATGCAGAGGAAGAGGGTCAAGCCTCGAGTGCGCTTGTTCTGCTGCTGGCGTGCGTACTCGCCGCCTTCTTGCATCTCTTTCTTCCAGTTGGGCATGGCCTGGGCCAAGATCTGCATGATGATCGCGGCGGTGATGTACGGCCCTAGGCCGAGAGCAAAGATCGACACCCGGCGAATCGCGCCTCCGCCGAACATGCTGATGAGCTGAAGGCCCTGGTTCTTCTGGATGAGATCGGCAACCGTGCTCGCGGAGACGCCGGGAATGGGGACCGGCACATGCACGCCGAAGACGTAGACGGCGAACATGTAGAAGACGAAGAGGAGACGGGCACGAAGATCCGGGTCTGCCCAGGCGGCCCGAAAGGTCTCCAGCAAACCCATGCTGAGGGACTTGTCGCCCCTGGTTCCCGTCGGTCCGAAATCTCCACCAAACATATGTGCTTCCTTGGCGTCCGCTTCAGGCTAGAGCGTGATCGCCTGTCCTCCTTTCCCCGTGATCGCCTCCGTCGCGCTCTTGCTGAACTTGTGGACGCGCACGGTGAGCTTCTTGGTCAGCTCTCCAAAACCGAGAACCTTGACGTCGTCCTTGCTTTCGCCGATGATGCCCGTCTTGACGAGCGCCTCGACGGTGACTTCGTCGCCTTCGTTGAACAGCTTTTCGAGATCGTCGAGGTTGACGATCCGATATTCCTTGTGGTTGACGTTCTTGAAACCCTTCTTGACGGGGAGACGCCGCTGAATCGGCGACTGGCCGCCTTCGAAGTTCGGATGAATCTGGCGTCGCGCCTTCTGCCCTTTCGTGCCGCGCGTCGCCGTCTTGCCCATGCCGCTGCCGATCCCTCGGCCGATGCGGCGCTTCGGACGGGTTCCACCCTTGCCGGGCTGGAAGTTGTGTAGACCCATTTAGCTCTTCGCCTCCGCCTTCTTTCTCGTCGCCTTGGGTTTATCCTCTGCCGGCGACTCGTTGGTTGAATCTGTGGGGCTGGCAGGACCGGCCGCACTTGCGGGAGTCTCCTTGGCCTTGCCTTTGCCTTTGTCTTGGACCTTTTCCTTAACCGTCTTTGCTTCCGCTTTGACCGGTTTCGCGGGTGTCTTCTCCTTGACCTCGCCCTCGACGACCTCCCATTTCAAGAGGTGCTTGACGTGATGGATCATGCCGCGGATACTCGGGTTATCCGGTTGTTCGACGACCTGATGGACCTTGCGCAGTCCAAGAGCGGTGACCGTCCGCCGGTTGCGGATGTTGTTGCCAATCGGGCTTTTCACCAGTTCAATACGCAGCATCGGCTTCCTCCTTGCGAGCCTTCGCCAGCCAGGGGACCAACTCGCTTGCCGAAAGGCCGCGTAGATCCGCCAGTTGCTCCGGCTCGCAGAGCTCCTTGAAGGCGTTGATGGTGGCGTACGCCATGTTAATCGCGTTTCGGGAGCCCAGGCTCTTCGCGATGACGTCGTGGACGCCGGCGGCTTCCAGACAGGCGCGAACGGCACCGCCGGCCTTGACGCCGGTTCCCGCCGCCGCAGGGCGCAGGATGATCTGGGCAGTCCCCGCCTTCGCCACGATGGCATGGGGAATCGTGGTGCCGATCATCGGCACCTTGAACATGTTCTTCCGCGCCGCTTCCTCGGCTTTACGGATGGCATCGGGAATGCCGCGAGCTTTGCCGAGCCCGACGCCAACCTGGCCCTGGTTGTCGCCAACCACGACGAGGATCGACCAAGAAGCGGTTTTGCCGCCCTTGTGGGTCTTAAACACCTTGTTGGTCCGCACGACGCGAACGTCGAGCTGCGGTCCTTCGGTGTC
>DATJYD010000124.1:0-3517 GCA_035499755.1 Fimbriimonadaceae bacterium | reverse complement strand
CGCCAAGCGATCGCGATCGACCCGCAGGACACCCGCGCCTGGCAGAGCGACACGCGATTCCAAGCCTGGGCGATCCTCGCCGGCATCGAACGGGCCGAAGGCAAGGCCGAGGCCGCCGCGATCCACCAGCGCAAGTTCGACACGAAGTACAAGTACTACACGAACAACGGGAGCAGCCGCTGGTCGCTCGAGGTCGACGCCCCGGGGGATCGCATGAAGGGGCTTGCCGACAACCCCGACGACTTCCTGCTCCGGTTCGCGGTGGCCGACGATCTGCGCACGGCAGGCAAATCAGACGAGGCCGAAGTCCAATACGTCAAGGCATGGCGCTCGATGGCCGAGCAACTGGGGGAAGCGGGTCAGAACCTCCGCTGGTACCGGAACCCGCAGTACGATGCCGAGGCGGAGAAGGCGCTCGAGGATGAGTTCGCGAAAGGGCCCAAGAGGTCCGGAGGCTACTGCGCCCTGGCCGAGCTTTATGCCTCCGCTCAGAAGCCGGATGATGCCGAGCGCGTCTACTTGCAGGCGCTCGCCGTCGACCCCAACAGCCTCGCGGCTTGGGAGGGCCTGGCTCTCCTGGAACGCGAGATCGAATTGCCGACCGATCTCGCCTCGAAGGTCGCGTTAAACCAGGTAAGGCTGGCGCCTGCGGACATGGGCTATGCGGAGCCACGCGCCAACAGCTACTCAGCCCTCTGGACGACGGCGGAGCAGGCAGTGAAGGACGCGATCTTCGTCCCCGAGCCGGTATTCACGCTAACCGCGAGCGCGAGCCAGACGCCGGACTCGAACTACCAAGGCGACTGGGAGCGGAGGCATAGCTGGCCGCCGACGCCGGGGATGATCCTTGGAAGTGAAGAAGCGATCCATAGCTTTTCGCGGTTCATCAGCACTTTGTCAACGGTGTCTCGTGCGGGAGGGCCAGGCAAGTGAATCGAGTGTTGTTCATCGCCCTGGCTCTGGCTTCGGCCAGGGCCGGCTTGCCCCAGGAGCCCCAAGGCTATCTGGGGGCTCGCGCCGTGCTTTCGAAGATGAACGCGGCGCCAAGCGGCTTAACGGCCAAGCTCGCCTTCGCCAATGACCTGAAGGACTTCAAGCGCGATTTGACCGGCATGCCCGCCGCCGAAGCAGCTTCGAGATGGCTCGGCCTCCTGGGAAGGTCGTGCGCCATCGAGGACGCGGAACGCTACGGCGGACAGAGTGGGCTGACGACTCTGCTGCCCGCGATTCCGTCGCCCGACGCCTGGCCGCTCATTCGGTCCGGGATAGACGGTCAGGAGTTCAGATACCCCGCTCGCCGTCTCGGCATCCAGCTTCTGATGGACATGCTTCAAGGAGATAAGGAGGCGGCTTGGACCGATGTCGACACGCTCGGCAAGCTCAAGCCGGATGCCGTCGGCGCTGCCAGCATCGACCGGCTCAAACTCCAAATGGCCATCCATTGGCACGACGCCGATCGGATCGAGGCGGTTCTTACCCATGAGGCGGACTCGATGACGACCGAGGGGACCCTCCCCTCCAACTTCGGCGGGCCGTCGATCCAGATTCCAGATCTTATATCGCTTCTCGGCAGAGAGCGCGCCCGCAAGCTCCTGACTCACATTCTGCTGACCGCGAAGTTGGAGTTGGCGTTCGACTCTTTCAGCCGGTTCGGCGGCGACAAGTCGACGGAGGACCTCGCGCGAAACATCGCGATCGAGAACAAGGAGCAGTTGGCCTATCCGCAGTGGACCCTCGCGGCGTCGCCCGACGCCGGCGACATGTTCGAGGTCTTTCGCAGGCGCTTTCCCAAGATCCAAATGGGGATCACCTGGAGCAATCCGCCGTCGGGCTCGACGTTCGACGGGGCCGCCTCGAACCGGTTCGAGAGCCTCTTCCTTTCCGGAGATATGAAACGCACCGAGAGGTTTGCCGTTTCGTACTCCGACTATCTCGGATCGTCCTGGGGCATGATCTTTGGCGAACGCAGTGATTTCAAGGCCATCGAAAAGGCGGGCAAGATTCCGGCCTTCTGCGACTTCATCGCGAAGCTTGCCGTGCGTTATCCCGGCAGCCGGCTCGTCGACACCTATCTGAGCATCGTCGACACCTACTTGCCGCTGGCGCGGCAGGAGCAGATCTTCAAGCGATACGAGGCGGTCAAGGGGCTTCAGGATTACGCGCGAGGGAACTGCCGGAGCGAACTCGTCAACGTCTACCTGAAGGAAGGCAAGCTGAAGGAAGCTGCCGAGCTCATGGCAGCCCCGCAAACCAGCCCCCAGTTCGGCTTTGGAGTCGACGCGCAGCGCCTTGTTCTTCTCGGCGAGACTCTGCGCCGTCCGGATCTCGTGAAGCGCGGCCTCGACCAGATGGAACAAGACATCTCCGGTTCCCCGTGGGAACTGGGCAGCCGGTTAGGCTCCCTTCTGGAGCACGGACGGGGCCCCGAGATCGAAAAGCAGTTGATCAAGCAGTTGGTCGATTCCGTCCGATCGAGGGACGCGAGCAGCCCGCCCGCGGCTCAGACCGCCGCAGCGGGCCTCGCCCGGTTCTATGACAAGATCGGCCGGTACGCCGATGTCGTCGAGCTGCTGGAGCGCTTTCCCAAGTGGGATGTCCCCGACCTCTCCTATTTTGCCGGCCAGGGCGCCGACAGTGATTCCTTCCTCCTGATGGCGGCGAGGGCCCTCGCCAAGGTTGGCCGGAACGCGGACGCTCTTCGCATCCTCCGAAGCGACATCCAATGGAACCCATCCGTCGATGAGGAATACGCGATCTTGCTGCTGTGCGGCGGGGGCGATACCGAGACGATCCTGAATGGCTTGGCCCGAGAGTTTCCCACCGATTCCCGCCCGCTGATCTGGAAGGCGAAGTTGCTCCTAAGGGAAGGGCGGCGCTCCGAGGCGGCCGCGGTTGCCCGCAGGGCCGTGACTCTCGACCCCGACGATCTTGAAGGTTGGAACTGCCCGTCCCGGTACCTCGCTTACGAGGTTTTGGCCGCCGCGAATGGCCGCACTCCCCATCGACCCTCGGATTACTCGCAGGCGGCGGCCCTCGAGGTCAAGGCGGCTCAGTTCGACCAGGCGAACATCTACGGCTCCGCGATCGGCCTTTACCGGAGGGCCCTGGCCCTCGTGCCGGAGGACTTCCGCGCCAGGATGCAGCTCGGGGTCGATCTTGAGCGAATTCAGCAGAAGTCCGAGGGAGACGGACAGGTGAGCCTCGCCTGCCGGTACATGCCGGCAAAGTGGGGCAACGCCAACCGCTTTCTGCTCGACATCTACTCGCTCGAGCCGATTCTCATTCCCGCGGAGAAGGCGTTGCGGGCCGAGGCGAAGAAAGGTTCACAGAATGCGGGGGTCTATGCGTTTCTCGGCGAGATCGGGGAGCACGGCGGTAGAAGTGGGGAAGCTACCGCGCTCTTTCGCCGTGCCGTGCAACTGGATCCCGACTGCCTCGCCGCGTGGTCCCTGTTGTTCGGGCAGATCTCGACGCTTCCGGCCGAGTATCAAGCCAAGGTCACGGCCAACTATCTTCG
>DATJYD010000123.1:0-4921 GCA_035499755.1 Fimbriimonadaceae bacterium | reverse complement strand
CCGCCGCCGCTGCACGCGAGGCTCTGATGAAGCTCGCCGCCGAGAAGTGGCACTCCGATCCCGCCGCTCTCCGTGCCGAACACGGCCGGGTTATGAACGGCAGCGCCTCCGCCAGTTACGGCGATCTGGCCAAGGGCCAGAAGTTCGACCAAGAGATCGCAACCGACGTGGCTCTGACCAGCCCCAGCGACTGGAAGGTTCTGGGCGCCTCCCTCAAGAAGGTGGACGCGATCGAGATCGTGACGGGCCGTCATCGCTACGCCTCCGACATGACCCGCCCCGGGATGCTCTACGGCAAGGTCCTGCGACCGCCGTCCTTTGGCGCGGTACTCGGTTCATTCGACGCCAGCGCCGCCAAAGCGATGACAGGCGTAGAAGTGGTCCATCTTCCCATTCCATCGCAGCGAGAAGGGGAGCAGCCTGGCCCGGCCTTCGTCGCGGTCGCGGCCCCGACGTTGCGGGGCGCGCAAGCCGCGCTCGATTCGATCAAGGCGGTCTGGAGCGATACCGCCGGGCCCTCGAACGCAGACCTGCCGAGAATCCTGCGCACGAGCGAGCCGACTTCGACCACGAGTGGCCGGAAGAACCTCAAGGCAACCTACACCTGCGCTCACATTGCACACGTCCCCTTGGAGCCGCGCGCGGCCCTCGCCGACTGGGACGGCAAGAAGATGACCGTTTACACGGGCACGCAACGCCCCTTCGCAGTCAAGGATGAGGTCGTGCAAGCGACGGGTCTGCCTGCGGCTCAGGTTCGGGTCATCGTCCCCGACACCGGCTCCGGCTACGGCGGCAAGCACACCGGCGAGGCCGCCACCGAGGCGGCGCGGATCGCGCTGGCGGTGGGCAAACCGGTTCGGGTCGTTTGGACCCGGGAAGAGGAGATGACCTGGGCCTACTTTCGCCCCGCCGGGATTGCCGACGTGTCGAGCGGGGTCGATGCAGACGGCAAGCTGACCGGCTGGACCCACGACAATTACAACTCAGGCCCGGCGGGCATTGGGACGCCCTACGACGTGAGCGACAAGCGCGAGGAGTTCCATGAGGCGAACTCGCCGTTGCGCCAGGGCTCGTATCGATCGCTCGCCGCATGCTTCAACAACTTCGCGCGAGAGACCCACATGGACGAGGTCGCCCACATGCTCGGCGAAGATCCGCTCGAATTCCGCATGAAGAATCTGGCCGACGAGCGCTTGAAGGATGTCCTCAAAGCCGCGGCCGACAAGTTCGGCTGGGGCTCGGCCAAGGCGGCGAGCGGTCACGGCTTCGGCATCGCTTGCGGGATCGAGAAGGGCGGGCGAATCGCGACAGCGATCGAGGTCGCCGTGGAAGGATCGACCCCGCGCCTCCTCCGAGCCGTGACCGCCTTCGACTGCGGTGCCGTCCTCAATCCCGATTTGCTCAAGAACCAGGTCGACGGCGCTCTCATCATGGGGATCGGAGGCGCTCTCTTCGAGTCGATCCGGTTCGCCGATGGCAAGATCCTGAACGCGCACCTCTCCGAGTACCGGGTGCCGCGCTATGAGGACGTCCCGGCGATCGAAACCGTGCTGGTCGATCGGAAGGATCAGCCCTCGGCGGGCGCGGGCGAAACGCCGATCATGGCCATCGCGCCGGCGATCGGCAACGCGATCTTCGCGGCGACCGGCAAGAGGCTGCGGGATATGCCGCTGACGCTCTAAGCCGATCGATGCATGATACGTTCGCCGCCACGGTTTACGGCCCTGGCTGGTTCTCATCTCAACCGCAGTGAAACGGCGTTCGGCGTTCGGCGTTGGGGGCGTTTGGCCTGGGTCCGGGCGCCGGAGATTCGGGGGGACGCCGAAACCGCTCTATGCCGGCGGCTTTCGCCCCTCCAGCATCTCCTCGAGGGTCGAGGGCCAATCCGATTTCAGGAGCCGAGAGAGACTGCGGTCGGCGAGAAGGCGGCCCTCGTTCTGGCAATGCGCGCAATAGTCGGTCTCGTTCTCGGCATAGACGATCCGCTGAACAGGCTTCCCGCATACCTGGCAGGGCAGATTGAATCGGCCGTGGACGGCGAACTCCGGCCGGAAGGCGGTGATGTCTCCGGGCTTGGGAAAGCTTGGATACAGATCCCGGAGATGTGCTCGCCAATAGCCGAGAACTCCCTTCGCGGCCTCGTGCAATCGCTCGACTTCGTCCGGTTCGAGCGATCTCGTGAGGCGAAGGGGAGACAGACGGGCCGCGAAGAGAATCTCGTCGGAATAGGCGTTGCCGATCCCGTCGAACGAATGGGGGTCGGCGAGGATCCGCTTGAGGGTGCGGTTCTGAGCCTGGATCCTGTCCGAGAAAGCCTCCGGCGACGCCGTAAACACATCGAGCCCCTCCCGGCGGTGGACATCCAGGCCCGCGCGGCCACGAATCAAGTACACGGCGGCGCGCTTCTTCGTGGAAGTCTCGATCAGATCCAGTTGCCCCGAAGAGAACCGGAGCGACGCGAGAAGGATCCTGCCTTGAGCCTTCTTCTCAACCGGGGGCGGAAAAATCCACCGAAGCCGGCCGGCGATCATCAGATGGATGAGGACGAACATCTCGCCGAACCCGATGACGATCCTCTTTCCGAGCCGAAAGACCTCGGTCGCGACCTGCCCCTCGATGTCCGATGGCGATACGCCGACGGAGCGGAGCACGAACGGACTGTGAATCCGAAGCTTCTCGAGCCTCTCGCCCGCCACCCGCTCGCGGATGCGGTCCACGTAGAGCTCGATATCGGGAAGCTCCGGCATATAGGTGAGAATAGCCGACTTATCGGCAAGGAGCAATGTGTTGCATTTGCCCGGAAAGCGCCACAATGGCTAGAACATGCCATCGACATTCATCGACGCGTACGAATCCGGCGACGGTCCGGGAGCAGCATTCGGCCTGGAAACCGAGGATCTCGACGTCACGGTCGTGGCTTGGCCGGAGCATTTCCTCGTACCCGCCCACGTCAACAGCGAGGTGGACGTCGCGATGGTGGTTCTTTCCGGTTCGGGCGAAGCGACGGTGGACGGAGTCACTTACGCCCTGCGCCTCGGCTCCGTTCTCGTAATCCCGAAGGGCGCGGAGCGATCGATTCGAAGCCACTCTGTCGATTTTCGCTACGTCAACACTCACCGGCGCAAGCGGAAGCTGATGCCGAAGATCTCGCGCTAGGAGGCTGTCTCTTTGCAAGTTGCCTCCCAGTCATGTTAGGCAAACCCCTTCCGACTCCAACCGCCCTCCGGTTCCAGGTTGTGAGCGACGACCGAGAGCGGGGGTGCGAGGGGTTGCCTCTGACGCTTTTCCTAACTACCGCAGGCGACCCATTGCATAGCAACGACTTCCTAGTTCCCATGACCGAAGGTGACATGGCGTTCGACGTTGGGCGCTGCCGAATTGCGATCGGCGACCGAGAGCGGGTCCGAGGGTTTCCGCCTAACGCATTTCCCAATCGTTGCGGGTAAGCCCAAGCAACGTCTTTCGGATCCCTGATCTCTAACCTAAACGGCCATTCGCATCATCGCCAAGTCTGGGGCGGCGGCTTGGGGTCTTGACCGTCGAAGTTGAAACAGCCGCGCGCGCCTTGGGACGGCTGGGCATGGCTTGGCGGCGACTTATGGCAGGAGTTCTTGGCGCGGGAGACTAGGCCGCCTTGGGCTGGATAAAGAGCTTTTCGTAGTTCTCGTATTGAACGGCGAACTCCTCGGACAGTCCCTGCATCTCGTCGTCGCCAATCATAAGGCGGTCGAGAGCCGCCTTGTCGAGGTAGATGTGAATGCCTTCGCCGCCATGAGTGGTGACCTGAGTGGTCGACGCCATGTAATCGGCGACGTGGACGATATCGACGGCAGGGCTTTCCGTCTCGACGGTGCTAGGGCAGTGATGATACGAGATCGCTTCGACGATCACTTTGGGGAGATTCCACTTCTCCGCCAGCTTGCCACCGACCTGCTGGTGGTCAAATCCGAGCACGCGGCGTTCGGCCTGATCGGTCGTGAGGTCGAGACGCGCCGCGACCGAGTTCAGGGTCACCGAGCGGTTTTCCAGCCATGCGCTAAGAGCGACCTTGCCCAGATCGTGAAGAAGCCCGCAGGTAAAGGCTAGGTCGGAAGACCCAGGCGAAACGCTCTGAGCGAGAACCTGCGATGCGACGGCGACGCTGAGCGAATGCTCCCAGAATTCATGAGGTTCGAGCGCGTAGCCACGAAGGGGTTTGTCCATCCAGTGATAGGTTGAGGCGATCATCGCCAGGTTGCGGACCGCTCGCATCCCGAGAATGATGACCGCCTCGTCAGGACTTGCGATGCGACGCTGCATACCGTAGAAAGCGCTGTTCGCCAACCGCAGTACTCTTGCGGTCAGGGATTGATCCTGAGACAGGTATCTGGCCACCGAGTGAGCGGTGGAAGTCGCGGATTGCGACTCTCGCATCACGGCAAGAGTCGCCGCCGGCAATGCCGGGAGGTCCGGGGTTTTCTCGACGACTTCGTCCAGAGTCAACTGCGCCAGGGCAGCAGCGGTATCTTCGGCGTACATCACTGCCCAGCGTATTCCGTGCTCACCGAACGGCACGACAAGCAATTTTGCGTAAGCAGGCGAATTGTGAACGGTTCTGATTCGCGGAAACGTAAGAAGAGTTGAAAACCAAACAATGAGAGCCGCCATCTCCTAAACAAGGCGGCCGAACAATTCAGCGTTTTGAAACAGCAAACGCTTTCTCCTCTCCAGGAATGCTCTTAGACCCATCAGCAGAGCATTCCTATTTTTTGGCCTTGCGACGGTTGCCGGCTCTATGGCGTTCGTGGCTGGGGCGAGGAGGGTGTCTCTTTGCATGTTGCCTCCTCAATCCTCCCATCCCCAACCGCCGTCTTTCCCCGAACCCAAGAACGCCGGTCTCCAAGCATCTCCAGCGTCTGCACGCAAGGCCTACGCTTTTCGA
>DATJYD010000122.1:0-4996 GCA_035499755.1 Fimbriimonadaceae bacterium | reverse complement strand
GTGTGGATCTGGCTGAACTTGTAGCCCAAGCCGACCGACACGGTGTCGAGATGATCGTTGGTCCCAAGCCCTTCGAGACCGTTGATCACCGTCCCCGTGCCTGTGTAGAACCCGCCGTTCACCGATAGCCGGATATCCTTGTTGAAGTCGTAGTGGGCATCCGCCATCCATCCCTTGATGTCTGTCGGATTCCACCAGATTCCGATTCGTCCCCAGTCGCCGGGAGCGCCGAACTGCGGGTTGATCTGACGGTAGCCCGCCTTGAGGCCCCAGTTCGCGCCGCCGCCTCCCGCCGTGGCATACCATGCGTCGTTGTATTTCTTGACAACGAGGTGAGTCCCGGCAAGAACGTCCGATTTAGAGTAGCCGCCTTCGATCTGAATGCCGCCGAACTTGTAAGCCAGCGTGCCGCCGTAGACGTCGACTTGGTTGGCATCCCTCCGCGCGTTCATGATCTCGACCGGGTAGTCGCTGTCCAGCCATAGGTAGGCCAGATCGATGTTGCCGTTCGAAGTCAGCGGAAGATTCAGGTTCAAGCCGAGGCTCTGGTCGATCCATAGAACGCCGGGCCAGTAGTTGCCAAACGAGCCTGCATCTTGGTTCCGATAGAAGCCGCGTGGTCGGCCGACCGATGCCCCCGGCGAGAACGGATTACCCGCCGCGCCCGCATACATCGGCTGAACCGTGTCGTAGCCCGTGTCCGTCTGGCTGCCGTTGCGGCCCGCGAACACGTCGAGCTTGCCACCCCCGACCTTGAAGCCTAGAATTCCCCCGTCGAACATCCAGCGCCCGTCATCCCAGCGATCGTTCGAGAAATAGGGCGTCGTGTCCGGGCGCTGGAAGATGTACGGCGAGATCTTGTAGCCCGTTCGGCCAAGATTCGCGTTCATCCCGAGACCCATGAGCGACGTATCGAACGTGATGTTGAAGTCCTGGAAGTACCAAGCCTCCTCCGCCTCGCTGAACCCCACCCCGGGGTAGACCTGCGACTGATCGCCGAATGCCGAGCGGCTGATCGAAAGGAGATCGTCGTTGCCCATCATGTTGCCCATGACCATGGTCGCATGAAGGACTGGACCCGAGTCGTTGTTCGTCACGAGGTTCAGAGCGTTCTCGTGAAGGATCGTGAGATCCTCCGGGAACCCGCCGGGGCCGGTGTTGCCGGATCTCTTGACGCCCTCGGGCCGCCCGTCGACGGTGATGCCGTATCCGCCGTCGAGAGTGTCTCGAGAGTAGCCGCCGATCATGAGAAAGTCGGACTGGCCGGAGATATCGAAGGGAAGCTTGTGCTGCCAAAGCCAACTGACCTTGCCCTTCAGATCGTCGAGGTCCTTCTTCATGGCGTCGACGTCCGCACCCAGCTTCGTCAGCTCGTTGCGGAACTCGTCAGCCATCTTTCGAAGCTCGGCGATGTCCTCGTTCTTGATCCGCTCCAAATCCGCCTTCAGGGCGTCGATCTGGGACTGGAGAGTCGCGATGTCTTCTTTCGAAGCCGCGTTGCCGATCTTCGTGTTCAGATCCGAGATCTGCCCGTTGAGACCGTCGATCACTCCCTTGAGGTTCGACCACACCGCATGGCAGGCGACCGCAAGCTCATACCGGCTCGCGGGGCGTCCGCCTCGGAATAGGCCGTCCGGATATCCAACCAGAAGCCCCTCGGTTTTCATCCGAGCGAGATCCTTGTAAGCCCAGTGGCTTTCCTGGACGTCCGGGAAGTTGCTTTCCTGCGCCAGCGCCGGTACGATAATCATCGCACTGATCGCTGCCGACAACGCGTACCTAAAAGTACGGTTCATTATCCGTCTTGCTCCTTGCTTTTAATGTGCGCGGAAACGCTTCCGCGGCCCGGAGCTTTGCCGGCGTGACCCCTCCACTCGAAGCTTCCTTAAGTTCCCTTGAGTTGAGGCCTCGTCGCCGATCTCAGAGCCTGAGAAGCATCCCACGTTTCGCTCGCACCCTATTAGTGCTCCCCGCGAGTATAAACCCTCTATTCGCCTGTGTGGGGTTACTCGGTCCTAGTACGATACAAATCCACGCATTTGATCGCCCGCGTTGTCCATGTTTCAAAGTAACTTGTAGAGTATTGATATCGCACTGCCATTCCAATAGCGGCCGGGAATCACCTGGGAGCGCCGGATTCATCCGGCTCCGGAAACGAGCAGTTGCCACCCAGCCAGACAAGTGGGAGCGCCGGATTCATCCGGCTCCGGAAACGAGTAGTTGCCGCCCAGCCTGGAACTCGCCACCCTCGACGCTAAGACCCCGGGGCCCCGCCCCAACTTGGAGATGAGGCGACGGCTTATGATAGAAATCACTGAGGAACAAGACGGCGGTCGGAGGCGGGGGCGCCTAACGACACGCAAAGAGACAACCTCATCCAAGGCCGACGAGTCGTCCCGCCCGCGCGCGTAGAAACTGAGCATGAACGAACCGCCCCAAACCGGCGTCGGCGAGCTCGTCACCGAAGCGTTCGACTTCGACGGCGGACGACAAGTCACCGTCTGCGTTCCGCCCGCCCCGCCTGAGGCGATCGTCTTCGCCGGCGACGGCCAGTTGATCTCTCGCTGGGGAGAAACGCTCGGAGACGAGGGCATTCCTCCAACCATGATCGTGGGTGTATATCGCCTGGCCGACGAAGTGCGGCGGATCCACGAATACTCCCCCGGATTCGACCCGGCTCGGTTCGCGGCTCACGAGAAGTTCTTCGTCGAAGACGTCCGCGCATGGGTGCGTTCGCGGTTCGGCGTCGACCTTCCTCGCGACCGCACCGCCGTCTGCGGCGTCTCCGCGAGCGCCGAGCTCTCTCTTGCTCTCGGCCTTCGCCACCCCGATCTCTTCGGCGCGATCTTCTCGGCCTCTCCCGGAGGCGGCTATCGACCCCCAACCGACTTGCCAAGCCCGCTCCCTCGTACTTACCTCGTAGCCGGCGTCCAGGAACCCTTCTTCCTCGAAAACGCCGCGCGATGGGCGGCCGCTTTGCGCGAGGCGAACGCGGAAGTCGTGATGATCGAGCGAGATGCCGGGCATGACGACAAGATGTGGCGCGCCGAATTCCCGCTGATGGTCCGCTGGGCCTTTACCGAAGAAATACCGTCGGCCTGACCGGCATCGAGGGAAGTTGCCCTTGGGGATTTCGGGAACCTGGCCGACCGGATCTGCGATAGAAAATGCTGCGATGCTCGCAACATTCGTGCTCCTCGCTCAGACGCTGACCCCAAGCAAGATCCACCTACTCGTCGATGGGCTCGACCGAACCGCGCTCGTTTACCTTCCGACCCGAAAGACATCCGCCAAGCCCCCCATCCTCATCGCTTTTCATGGGCACGGCGGCTCACCCGAACGGCTGGAAGGGAGGGCCAAACTCGAGGATTTGTGGCCCGACGCGATCGTCGTATATCCGTACGGTCTCCCCATGACCTTGCAGAATCCAGCCGAGCATGGCCCGGGCTGGGTCGTCGACGCTAAAGAAGATAATCGCGATATCCGGTTTTTCGACGCATTGCTCAAGAAGGTAGTCGGCGACTATCGCGGCGATCCCGCCCACGTCTTCGCTTTCGGATTTTCCAACGGCGCGATCTTCATGTACACGCTCTGGAACCTCCGCGGACGCGAACTGGCGGGAATCGGATCGGCGGAGGGTTGCTTGCTTACCGCGATGAATCTCTCACCGCCAAAACCGTTCTTCATGACGATCGGCAGCGACGACAACGTCGTTCCCGTCCAATACCAGCGGCTAGCCCTCGAACAGGTGAAGAAGACCGATCGATGCCAGACCGCGGGAACGCCTTACGGAGAACGCGGGCTGTATTTCAAAGGAAGGCAACCCGTCGTCTACTGGCCCTACCAGGGCGGCCACGAATTCCCCGTAGATTGCCTGCCAACCATGATCCGCTTCTTCTCATCGCTTTCCAAGTGACCGCCCTCCACAGTCCGCCGCACTCCGGCAATCCGGTAGCCTCGGGCGATGAGGGTCGATCGCCGCGAGTTCCTTGGCATGGTCGCCGCGGCGATCGTGATTCCCTGGCGGGTCCGAGATGAACACCCAGTCGTCGAGTCCACGCTGGGCAACTTGCGGGGGGTCGAGGAGAACGGGCTGCGAGTCTTCCGAGGCATCCCGTTCGCGAAGCCGCCGGTCGGCGGGCTGAGGTTCAGACCGCCAGAGCCCCCGGTGAAGTGGGCCGGCATCCGCGATGCGACCCGCAACGCGCCGCCGGCGGTGCAGCCGGGAGCGGCCGGATCGGAGGACTGCCTCTACCTGAATGTCTGGGCGCCGTCCGGCAAAGGCCCCTACCCCGTTCTCTTCTGGATACACGGCGGCGGAAACGAAGGTGGCGGGACGGCCGGAGAGAGCGGCGCCGGATTCGCCCGTGAGGAAATCGTCGTCGTCACCGTCGCCTATCGGCTTGGCGCGTTCGGCTTCCTCGAACTGGGCGGAATTCTTGCGGAGTACAAGGAAAGCGGGGACAATGGCATCCGTGATCTCGAAGCGGCCCTGCGATGGGTCCGGGAGAATATCGTCGGCTTCGGAGGCGAACCGTCGCAGGTGACCATCGCCGGGCAGTCGGCGGGAGCGAAGGATGTCGCCGCGCTAATGGCCGCGAAATCCGCTCGCGGCCTCTTCGCCCGCGCGATCATGGAGAGCGGAAGCGGCCAGACCGTGCACGACGCCAGATCGGCCCACGAAGTTGCTTCGCTGATGCTCCGCGAGATGGGCACAGACGAATCGCGGATCCTCACCGCCCCCGCGAGCGAGGTCCTCGCCGCCCAGCGCCGCCTCGATGCTGACTATCCCCACGATTTTCCGTTTCGGCCTTTTGTCGGAGGCGCCTATCTGCCCAAGCGGCCCGTCGATCTCGTCGACGGCAGCGTGCCCCTCCTTATTGGCACCAACCGGGATGAGAGCATCGCCTTCATGGATCCCAAGGATGCCTCCAAGCCGATCCGCCCGCGAGAAGTTACGAATCTCCCGTTCGATCGCATTCCCGAGATGGAAAAG
>DATJYD010000121.1:0-7531 GCA_035499755.1 Fimbriimonadaceae bacterium | reverse complement strand
CCCGGGGACCATGATGCGCAAGCAACGGGCGTGACTCTAAATGCGGTTGCCCAACCGCAATCAGCAGAAGCCGGCCTCTGAGACTCAATGGGCCGGCCCACCTGGTCTCGGCCCTCCCTTTCCTTACTTGCCCGCCTCAGTTCCGAATGGCGGCGAGGGAGGTTCATTTCCGTTGTGCCATGCGAAGCACAGTCACCGAATAGGCCGGGAATCGGTGCCGGAACTCCGGGCTGTCGGTGGGAAATGCCGCGACTTTCGGCGAGACGTTTCGGGGTTTCTCCAGGCTGTTCTCGTCGAGCGGACTCGCCGACGTGAGCACGGCCGCCGTCCCGCGCAAAGCGCCTTGAAGTCCGGCGAGGTCGATCTTCGCATCCACGGGATCGGCGCCCGAATTGACGACCTTCATGATCACTTCGCCGGTCTTGTCGACTCGGCTCGACACCACGTACAGCGGCTTCGGCGCGGGGCAGGCCGCCTCCTCGATCAGCTTCCCATCGAGATAGCACCGAACCAGCGAAGGCGTGAACTCCACCCGGATGTCGTACCACCGGCCGGTCTCAACCGACCCGCCGACCGCCCGCCCCAGACCTGATTTGCCTCCGTTCACCGACTGCTCCAGCGCGCTCTGGGTGTTGCTCCACCCGCCGACGTTCCACCAGATCCAGTTCTTCTGGTCCTTGAGCCCAAAGTCGATCAGAAAGCCCTCTCGCCCGCCGGTCTTCCTGGCCTTCAGGGTCAGCGTGTAGTCCTGCCAGGAACCGGATGGCACGTAGGCCATGCTCGGTTCGTCCTCGCCGCTCTGCCTGATGGCGCCGTCCGCGACGGACCAATCCCCGGGCCCCTTCGTCAACGCGCTCCCATCCGCGCTCTCGAAAAGCGTGTCGCCGCCGTGCACAACCTTGATGTCCTTGAACTCCGCCTGAGTCCCCCAAGTGCCGACTCCCACCCCGCCCGGGGCGAAAGTGGGCTTGGCCGTTTCCGGCAGATCGATCGTGGTGGGCAAGACTCGATCGCCTCGATTCAGGCTGAACATCTGCTGTACGTAGTAGGAGGGCGTCCCATACGAGCGTTCGTTGTCGAAGCAGATCAGGTCCGGATTCCACCCCTTGTGGTTTACGTCCGCGAAAAGGGGCGCGTAGGAGGCCATTTCGACGACGTCCGAGTTCCGCTCCATGCCCGTCATAAAGGCAGCTTCGCCGAGGGCGGCGATCAGATTGCCCTGCCCGGCGCCCTCGGTGACCGCATATTCGCCTACGTACACCTTCGGCCCGCGCCGGTCGTAGCGGTCGTACCGGTCCGCGTTCTCGAAGAAGAAGCCCGGGCTGCTGTAGTAGTGCTCGTCGACGATCTGCGTATAGCCCGTCTTCGGGAAGCCGCCCCAGACGTCGGCGATGATCTTGATGTCGGGATAGCGGTCGTGAACGGCTTTGGCGATCAGGGGAAAGCGCTCGTCGTAGACCGGACCTCCGTTCTCGTTCCCGATCTCGAGATACTTCAGATGGAAGGAGCCGGGATGTCCGCTCGCCGCCCTGAGCGCGCCCCATTTCGAGGTCACGGGGCCGTTTGCGTATTCGATCGCGTCGAGCGCGTCCTCGACGTAGCCGCCCATCTGGTCCATCGGAGCGTAGCCTCGAAGGGCCATGCCGCAGTTGATGACGAACAAGGGCGACGCGCCGATGTCCTCACATAGCTGGAGGTATTCGTAGAAGCCGAGGCCGTTGGTCGAAAGATAGCCCCAGGGATTCGGCTGAGTCCAGCGGTCGGCGAGAGCGCCGATCGTGCGCTTCCAGTTCGTCGCGACCGCCATCGAGTCGCCCTCGACCCAGTTGCCGCCGGGGAAGCGCATAAAGGAGGGATGGAGGTCCGCCAGCTTCTCGGCGAGGTCGACGCGCAGGCCGTTCGGGCGGTTCCTATAGGTCTTGGCCGGGAAGAGGGAAACCATGTCGATCCAGGCTGTACCCGGCTTCGTGAGGCTGACGACCAGACGGGCGTTGGAGTCCGTGGCGTCCGCGGTCAGCTTGGCTCTGCGGGTTGCCCATTTGGTCCCGGGCGTGAACGTGGTTTGGCCGTAGACGGTGCCGGCCGGGCTTTCCAGGCGGACCGTCAATTCCGGCGATCCCTCCCCCTTGGCAAGGCACGAGAAGCGGTAGGTCTGCCCCTGCTCGGCGGGAATGCCCCAGTAGCCTTCGTTCGCCGCGCCAACGCTCCCCACGCCGCGCTCGAAGGTGAGCTTCAGCGAGGTCGGGTTCTTGGGATCGGTCCCGCCTTGGTCCAGGACCATCTCGCCCCTGGCGCTTCCGGTTTGAACGAGGCTCCAATGCGGCACGGGCGTGGAGCGCTCCGGGCCATCCTCGAACGACCGGTTGCGCACCATCTCCGCATAGAGTCCGCCGTCCCCGGAGCAGTTGATCTCCTCGAAGAAGATCCCGTAGAGGTCGGGGCTGATCCGGATTCCGGGTTGGCCGGTTTGCACGGTGATCGTGGCTTGGATATCCGAAGCATTGACGGCAAGGGCTAAGAGCAAGGGAATGATCATGGACCTACCCTAACGATACCGGGGGTGAGTCGGCCATGGAGTGCGCGGATTCATACGCGCTTTGTCTCTGCGCGATTTATCGCGCTGCGAAGTCTTGAGGCAACCGGTTTCGACTTCCGCGCCGGCCTGCCTACTTCTTCTTGCCCTTGTCTTCCGGAGCGGGACGGGCTGCCGGGCGCTCGGCTTGGTCCTTGGCGAGCTTCTTCTTGTGCGCGTCGCTGTTTCCCGACGAGGTCTTCTTAGGCTTGCGGTCACCCATCGTTACACTCCCTGTTTGCGGATCCGGCGGTTGTCCTTCTTCGACCCCAGCGACAGCTTGCCACTCTGGGACCCTGTTGGCGGTGGACCGGAAGGTTTCTCCTTCAACTTGTCCACGGCGGCTTTGATCTCTTTCTTGGAAGGGCGACTCATAGGCTCAGGTTACTCTACGCGCGCAACCGGGCGCGGTCGATCCTTCAGAACTCCTGCCTGCGGGTGAGTCATAGTCACCGGCGGTTCTTCGATGCATGCGCCTTGTGCCATAATGCAGGCATGAGTGCGCATGCACGGCAGTACACGGTTCGGGGGGTGCCGGCCGAAGTCGACCGAATCCTGCGTGAGCGCGCCAAGCGGCGCAAGGTGAGCATTAATCAAGTGATCTTGGAGGAACTGACGACGGCGACAGTGGGGGCCCGGCAAGTCGCCGACTTTTCAGACTTGGTCGGGCGATGGGTCGAAGACCCTGGCTTCGATGCGGCCGTCGCGCAAAACCGAAGGGTCGATCCCGAGGACTGGCAGTGAGGCTCGCCGTCGACGCGAATCGGCTGACCGACCTCTTCCGGGGCGATGCCGGGCTGGCCGAGAAGCTGGGGCTTTGCGAACGAGTTTGCGTTCCGCTGCCCGTGCTGGCTGAGATCAAGGCCGGCTTCCTCGGCGGGAGCCGCGCGCCCGAGAATGAGCGCCTGCTCTCCCAGTTTCTCGCCAAGCCGACGGTGGAGGTGCTGCTCCCCACGAGGTCGACGGCCGATCACTACGCGCGGCTTTTCGTCCAGCTCAAAGCCGCCGGAACACCGATTCCGATCAACGACCTGTGGATCGCCGCTCTCGCGATCGAAGAAGACCTTGCCCTGGTTACGAGAGATCCGCACTTCGCGAGGATTCCGCAACTTCTACAAGCCGCCTTCTGAAGATGGGACCGCGCATCTCCGCGAGTGCGCCTTCCTAAACCTGAACCTGGTTTGCCGAGTTTTCGCTCCTTTGAAGCGCCTCCGGCGAGGCTGCCGGAAGCGGCCTGGCGTTAGCGGCCGTTGGCAATGAGGCCTTCGCCGCGTTGCGACGGCGTATTGAGAGGCCCATGCTGAGAGTGATGACTCCCTGCCCGAGAAGGACGATGGCCCCTGGAAGAAACACCGCTCCCTGGCGCCCCAGAACAAGCAGTCCGGTCCAAGCGGCGCCTGCAACGAGCAACAAGGCACCCGACGCGATGCGATCCCTGCCGGAGGGCGGCTTCTTCGCCCTCCTCTCGGCCTGCGCCTTGGCTTCCTTGGTCCACGATTCGAGCAACTGGATTGCCTGCGGGTAATCCCAATCCGGCCGTTCCGGCGTCTTCGCCTCTTCGAGAGCCCTGACACCCCGATACTCGCGCCAGTGAATACCGGTGGCGACGAGAAGCGCCACCACGAAGAGATACGAGACGATCTGGCGTGCCTCTGCCTGTAGGGCCAGAATCCACACAACCACGCCGATCAGGATGAGATCGAGGGCCAGCTTCAGCTTCGAGGCGCGTAACTGCATCCGCCCCATTGTACGACGCCCCGCGCCCGAAGGTCGACAGCAAGTGGGTCGCTGATACTGACCGTCATCCTGAGGGGAGGAGCGAGCCCTCGCGAAGCTCGGGAGCGAAGGACCTCCGATTGCGAGGCTCCCCGCGTTGAACCGGGGTCCTTCGCCTGAGAGGCTCGCACGACTCGCCGCAGACTCAGGATGACGGTTCTGGAGACGCCGGGCGATACCATGACCCTCCATCTGACTACCCTCGGAGTCGCGGCCTCGGAATGGGGGGCTGTCAACCCTCAGCGAGAGAGGAAAGCACCCTCCCTATATCAGCGCACCCTTTCGAGAGAAGGCCTCATCCCATCACCTCCATCACCTCCATCACCTTCCATCTCCGGGAGCGTGTCCTCGCTTTTCACCCCGTGAAGCGCGCCGGAAGAGTGTCATGATAGTCGTGTGCCGACGGCAACGGCGCCGCCTATCCCCGAGAGCGTTTGGCAGGCCTTCGAAGAAGGCAGCCGTCAGGCCTGCGCGCGCGTCGTCACCCGGGTCGAGAACGAGCCCGATCTGATCCCGTCCATCAGGCAGCGACTCGCCGGCAAGCTCGGCAAGGCGATCCGGATCGGGATCACCGGTCCGCCCGGCGTCGGCAAGAGCTCTCTAACTGCGGCCATCGCCCGGGGCCTCGCCGAGGCCGGCCACCGCGTCGGCATCATCGCCGTCGACCCCTCCAGCCCCTTCACCGGCGGCGCCTTCATGGGCGATCGGGTGCGCATGGATTCTCTCGCCGGGGATTCCCGCATCTACATCCGCTCCCTCGCCTCGCGAGACGGCCATGGCGGCCTTTCGCCTGCGACTCCTCACGTCGCCGAAGTGATCGAAGGCTTCGGGATGGACCGCATTCTGATCGAGACGGTGGGGGTGGGCCAAGCCGAGATCGACGTCCTCGCCTGTGCAGATCTCGTCGTGCTCGTTCTTCAGCCCGGCACGGGAGACATGATCCAGACCCTCAAGGCGGGGATCATCGAGGCCGCGGATCTCATCGTCGTCAACAAGTCCGACCTGCCCGGCGTCGACTCGGTCGTCCAGTCGCTTCGCTTCCTCTTCAGCCTCTCGGGACCCCTGAAAGGGACGAAAGGGGGAGAGACGAGAGACCCTGGGAGCCGGGTCAATACCTCGATACCCCAACACCCCAATTCCCGCACCCCCCCTCCCCTCCTTACCGTCTCGGCCCAACGAAATGAAGGTATCGACAAGCTGGTCGCGGAGATCCAGAAGCTCGCCGCGGATCTCGTCGAGTCAGGCAGGCATCGAGAGCTGAGGCGCGAGCGCTTAGCGCAAGAGATCCGGGAGGGGATTCGCAAGCGTCTCTGGCGGAGGTTTGCCGAATTGACCGGGGTCGAGGCCGAGATCGAGGATATCGTCGCCACGCTCCTGGATTCGGGGGACTCACCCTATGCCGAGATCGACCGGCTTTGCGAACGGGTCTCGATGCACTCGGGGGACAAGTCTGATAAGGAGGGGCCCCGTCGACCATGAGTTTCCGGAACCTCCACCCCCTGCCCCTTCCTCCTCCGGCGCACAATTCATCGCCGCAAGAGGAGGGGAGCAAGTCTTGCCGATGTCCAAATCCTAGACTGTAAATCCCGAAATTCCAAAGTGAAACGATGCTAGCCAAGGATCCCGTTCGAGAAGCCGACTTCACGACCCTCTCCGGCCGCGAGGTCAAGCCCGTCTACGTGCCGGAGGACACGCCGGAGGCTTTGGAAGCGCAGCCCGGCGAATACCCTTATCGGCGAGGCGTGCACCCTACGATGTACCGCGGCAAGCTCTGGACGATGCGCCAGTTCGCGGGCATGGGCACAGCCGCCCAGACGAACGAGCGCTTCAAGTTCCTCCTCGCTCGCGGCCAGACCGGCCTCTCCACCGCCTTCGACAACCCGACCCTCTACGGCTGGGACTCCGACCACCCTCTCTCCGAAGGCGAGGTCGGCAAGACCGGGGTCGCGGTCGACTCCCTCGCCGATATGGAGCGCCTTTTCGAGGGCATTCCCCTCGACCAAGTCTCGACCTCGATGACGATCAACGCCCCCGCCGCGTGGGTCTTCACGATGTTCCTCGCCAACGCGGAGAAGCAGGGCGTGCCCTTCGCAAAGCTGCGCGGGACCATCCAGAACGACATCCTCAAGGAATACATCGCCCAAAAGGAGTGGATCTTTCCGCCCGAGCCGCACCTGCGGATCATCACCGACCTCTTCGCCTTCTGCGCGGAGCACGTCCCGCAGTGGAACACGATCTCGATCAGCGGCTATCACATCCGCGAGGCGGGCGCGACAGCCGCGCAGGAGCTCGCCTTCACCTTGATGGACGGCTTCACCTACGTGGAGCACGCCCTTGCCGCGGGCATGAAGGTCGACGATTTCGCGCCCCGTCTGTCCTTCTTCTTCAACTCCCATCTCGACTTCTTCGAGGAGATTGCCAAGCTGCGCGCGGCCCGACGTATCTGGGCGCGGCACCTCAAGGAGAAATACAAAGCCAAGGACCCGCGATCCTGGCTGTGCCGCTTCCACGTGCAGACCGCCGGCTGCAGCCTCACCGCCCAGCAGCCGGAGGTGAACATCGTCCGCACGGCGCTGGAGGCCCTCGCGGGAGTTCTTGGCGGCTGCCAGAGCCTGCACACGAATTCGATGGACGAAGCCCTCGCCTTGCCCTCCGACAAGGCGGTGGAGATCGCGCTTCGGACTCAGCAGGTCATCGCCTTCGAGAGCGGGGCGCCGAATGTGGCCGACCCCCTCGGCGGCTCGTACTACGTCGAGAACCTAACGCGGGAGATCGAGGAGGATGCCGAGCGGTATTTCGCGGAGATCGAGGCGCTCGGCGGCATGGTCAAGGCGATCGAGAAGGGCTTTCCCCAGCGCGAGATCACCCGCGCCGCCTACGAGTACCAGCAGGCGCTGTCGGCGAAGCGGAAGGTGATGGTCGGGGTCACCGAGTTCGTGAACGAGAATGAGAAGCTGGAGATTCCGATCCTGGAGATCGGCGAATCCGTCGAGCGGAACCAGATCGCGAGCCTGAAGGCGATGAAGGATGGGCGGGATGGAATCGCGGTCTCCCGGTCGCTGGAGGCGCTCGAGAAGGCGGCGCGCGGACGGGAGAACCTGATTCCGTTCATGCTCGACTGCTCCCGCTGCTACGCGACGCTGGGCGAGATCAGCGCAACTCTCATCCGGGTGTTCGGGGAGT
>DATJYD010000120.1:0-2595 GCA_035499755.1 Fimbriimonadaceae bacterium | reverse complement strand
TTCACCCATCAAAAGCTCCGCCACCCATTCACCCGAAATGCAAATCCAACTGCGAATGAAACCGGTTCAGCACCTGGATCACAGCCAGGTGGGAACGCTCGACGACCTCAGGATCGACGCCGATGGGTTGCGAAAGCTCCTCGAACAGACGGTCAGAGGCGAGGTGCGGTTCGATGAAGGCTCGCGCGGGATGTACGCGCACGATGCCTCCAATTACCGGATGGTGCCGCTCGGAGTTGTGATTCCCACCTCGATCGACGACGTCGTCGCGGCCGTCGCGGCGGCGCGCCGCTATCGAGTTCCCCTTCTCTCTCGCGGCGGCGGGACGGCGATCCCGGGGCAAGGCGTCAATCGCGCTCTCATGCTCGATTTCTCCAAGTACCTGCACAAGGTCCTTCGGATCGACCAGAAGGCAAAGACCGCTGTCGTCCAGCCTGGCTGCAACTTGGACCATCTCAACGAAGAGGCGAAGAAGCATGGGCTCGAGTTTGGGCCGGATCCCGCCACCCACAGCCGAAACACCCTCGGCGGGATGATCGGCAACAACTCCTGCGGCATCCATTCGGTTCGGGCCGGCCGCACCGCCGACAATATCGAGGAGCTCGAAGTGCTGCTCTACGACGGTGCCCGGATGCGCGTCGGCGCCATGACTCCTGAGCAGATCCAGCGGGCGATCGACAAAGGCGGCCGCGAAGGGGAGATCTACGCGAAGCTGCGCGACCTGCGCGACCGCTACGCCGATCTCATTCGCGCGCGGTACCCGAAGATCCCCCGGCGAGTCTCCGGCTACAACTTGGACGAACTCCTGCCCGAGAAAGGCTTCAACGTCGCCCGCGCGCTGGTCGGCACCGAGGGAACCTGTGTCACGATCCTCGAAGCGACCTGCAAGCTGATCCCAGTCCTGGAGGAGAAGTCGCTGCTCGTACTTGGCTTCCCCGACGTCCCTTCCTGTGGCGACTTCGCGCCTGAGGCCCTCAAGTTCGGCTGCATCGGCTGCGAGTGTCTCGACCACTCGTTCCTCGAGGATATGCGGGCGAAGAAGATGCACCCGAAACACCTCGATCTCCTGCCGGCGGGCAAAGCATGGTTACTGGTGGAGTTCGGCGCGAAGACCAAGGCCGAAGCGGACGAACAGGCGAAAAAGCTGATCGCGGATCTCGAGGGCAAACCGAACGCGCCGACCTCACGGCTTCTCGACAACCCGGCACTCGAAAAGGCCCTCTGGCATCTCCGCGAAGAGGGACTCGGCGCAACCGCTTACGTGCCCGGCAAGCCGATCAACCACGAAGGATGGGAAGACACCGCCGTTCATCCCGATCGGGTAGGCGACTATCTTCGCGATTTCAAAAAGCTGATGGATAAGCACGGGTATGAAGGCGCACTCTATGGGCACTTCGGAGACGGCTGCATCCACGTTCGTCTGAACTTCGATCTCGAAACCCATGAGGGAATCGAGAACTACCGGAGCTTCGTCGAGGAAGGAGCGGACCTCGTCGTCCGCTACGGCGGCTCTCTCAGCGGCGAGCATGGCGACGGCCAAGCCCGGGGCGAATTGCTCGAACGCATGTACGGACCTGAGCTGATCGAGGCCTTCAGCGAATTCAAGAGAATCTGGGATCCCGACTGGAGGATGAATCCCGGCAAAGTGGTGGCGCCAAACCGGCTCGACGAAAACCTGATGCTTGGAACCGGCTACAATCCGCCGCAAGTCGAGACCCACTTCCAGTTCCCCGACGACAAGCACAGCTTTTCGCATGCGGTGCGCCGTTGCGTCGGCGCGGGCGTGTGCCGCCGCATGAAGGGCGGCACGATGTGCCCGAGCTTCATGGTGACGCGCGAGGAAAAGGACAGCACCCGCGGCCGCGCCAAGCTCCTCTTCGAGATGCTGGAGGGTGATCCCGTCAGGGATCGCTGGAAGAGCGAAGCGGTCAAGGACGCCCTGGACCTTTGTCTGGCCTGCAAAGGCTGCAAGGGAGATTGCCCGGTTCAGGTGGACATGGCCACCTACAAGGCGGAATTCCTGTCCCACTACTATTCGGGGAGAGTCAGGCCGCGTCACGCCTATGCCTTCGGCTTCATCCAGGTGTGGTCGAAATTGGCGGCTTTGGCTCCCGGCTTCGTCAACCTCCTCTCCCACGCGCCGGTTCTGCGCGCAATCGCCAAGAAGATGGCCGGCATCTCGCCGTATCGGGACATCCCCAGGTTCGCGCCCTACACGTTCCGTTCCTGGTGGCAGAATCGGCCCAAGCCAAATGGACCGGCGAACGCCCGGCCAAAAGTGATCCTCTGGGCGGACACCTTCAACAACCACTTCCATCCGACTACCGCGCAGGCTGCCGTCGAGGTCCTCGAGCATGCCGGTTTCGAGGTCGAAGTGCCCCGCCGGCATCTGTGCTGCGGACGCCCTCTTTACGACTACGGGTTCCTTAACGAGGCGAAGACCTATCTTCGAGCGATCATGACCGCTCTTCGAGACGAGATCCGCGACGGGGAATTCATCGTCGTGCTCGAACCGAGTTGCTGCTCGGTCTTTCGCGACGAGCTGCCGAACCTGTTTCCCGGCGACGAAGACGCGAAGCGCCTTTCCCAGCAGAC
>DATJYD010000119.1:0-4443 GCA_035499755.1 Fimbriimonadaceae bacterium | reverse complement strand
TCGACTCTACATGCCGGTCGCTGGTCCCGCTGCAGACGACAAAGAAATCTGCCACCGAGGTTTTCGCCCTCACATCGAGGGTTTCGATTCGCTCGGCCTTGATGTCTTCCGCGGCTTCGATGATCTTCTGGACTTTTTCTGGGGACGTCATTGGGGATATGGCAGGTCACGCTCCATACAGGTGGCTCTGCTTAATGTACTGGATAACCGGGGCAGAAAGGAACAGCCGCACGAGCCCGGAGCCCTTCTCCAGGCGCGCCCGAAGCTCGGTAGACGAAATGTCTATCGGCTTCATCGGCACGAGGTCTACTTTTTCCCGAATCTCCTCGGAAAGGCCCCGCATCGCATCGGCCTCCGAGAACGGCGGACGAATGGCGACTCCAAGCCGGCAGAGCTTGAGGATCTTCCGCGGGTTCTTCCAGGCCTCGAAGCTCCGGAGAGCGTCCGCGCCGAGGAGCAGCCAGTAATCGCCGGGCCGGACCATCTGCAGCTCCATCAGCGTTTCAACCATGTAGCTGGCGCCGCCGCGGGTGATCTCTATATCGCTGACCGACAGCTTGGGCTCGCCCTCGGCCATCCGTCTGACCATTTCGAGCCGGTCCTTGGCCGATGCGCTTCGGGCCGTCTTGATCGGATTCCGGTAGGCGGGCAGCAACAGGACCTCATCGAGCTCCAGGCGCCCGATGGCGGCTTTGGCGAAGGCCAAATGCCCGGCATGCGGCGGATCGAACGTTCCGCCGAGAACGCCGAACTTCACAGGTCACTCTCCAGCAGCCACATCCCTAAAGCTCCTCGCTGAAGTCGAACTCGGCGTCGCCGATGCGCACGTTATCGCCTTCTTCGGCGCCAAGCTGTCTCAGCCGCTCGATCACGCCGATCCTCTCCAGCCGGCGATGCAGATAACGGATGGCATCCTCGTTGCCGAGATCCGTCATCTCGACCATCCTCAGAATCCGCGCGCCGGCCACGACGAAGCCGCCGTCGGTCTTCTCGACATCCCAGCTTTGGTCCGCGCGCGCATGGAGGGCCGGGAGAAGAACCGGGATCTCCTCGGCCGGCTGTGTCCGCTGAAGCGTGGCGACGACCTCGAACAGCAGGGCGTCGATTCCTTCGCCGGTGACGCCCGAGATCGGGAACAGCGGCTTCCCAAGCTGCTCGAACCGCTCACGGAGGCGCCCGAACACCTCGTGAGGCACGATGTCGATCTTGTTGAGGGCGATGATGCGCGGGCGCTCCCAGACGTCTTCGCTGTAGAGCTTCAGCTCGCTCTCGATCAGCTCGTAGTTCGCGATCGGATCCGATTCGTCGACTGGCATCGCGTCGACCACGTGCACGAGAACCCGATTCCGCTCGACGTGCCGCAAGAACTGATGGCCAAGCCCCGTTCCCTGGCTCGCCCCTTCGATCAGGCCCGGCATGTCCGCGACGACGAAGCTGTTGTCCTGAAACCGGACCACTCCCAGATTGGGCACGATCGTCGTGAACGGATAATCGGCGATCTTCGGTCGAGCCGCGCTGATCCGCGAGATGAGCGTGCTCTTGCCCGCATTGGGAAGGCCGATCAGCCCGACGTCGGCGATCAGCTTAAGCTCGAGCTTCGCGCGTATCGTCTCGGCGGGAGCGCCTTTCTGGGCGAAGTTAGGAGCCTGACGGACGCTGTTGGCGTAGTGCTGGTTGCCCTTGCCGCCCTTGCCGCCCCGGCAGATCACGTACTTCATGCCGTTGACGTTCAGATCGATGAGCGAGTCTTCCGTCTCGACGTCGGTCACGACGGTTCCAACCGGCACTTTGATCTCGATTCCCTTGCCGTCTCGGCCGCGCTTGTTCCCGACCCCGTGCTCGCCGCTCTGCGCTTCGAACCGGTCTTGGAGCTTGAAATCGTAGAGGGTGCGCCGGTTCCGGTCGGCGATCAAGATCACGTCGCCGCCGCGCCCGCCGTCGGCTCCATTCGGTCCGCCGTGAGGGACGAATTTCTCGCGGCGGAAGCTGACCGCGCCCGAGCCTCCTCGGCCGGATACAAAGGTGACCTCGGCCTCGTCCAGGAACATCGGTTCATTTTAGCCGTTGCGGCCGAAACCGCGTTAATCCCGCATTCCCTCGATGAGCTCGACCACGATTCGCCGGTTGGCGAGATCGACGGACTTGACGAACTGCTTGACGGCCGGAATCATGATCTTGCCGACCACAAAGATGTCCTGAGCAGGCATGAGAAGCACGTCGTCGATCTTCCCGATCGTTTCGCCCTCGAGGGTTACGACTTCCATCCCAACGAGGTCGGCGGTCACGTACTCGTCCTCATCGAGCTCGGGCCGCTCATCTTCCGGCGCCTCCAGGTACTGCCAAAGCATCGATTTGGCGGCGTCCACGTCATCGATGCCGGCCAGCTTCAGCAGCAGACGGCCGCTATGGAGATGCGCCGATTCGACGGTCGTCCACTGTCCCGCGAGGAGAAGGCGTCGGCCGACGTCGAGACGCTCGACAAAGTCGGTGAGTACCTCGACCTTTAGCTCACCTTTGAGCCCGTGGGCGCCTGCTATCCTGCCGACTCGAACGTTCTTCGCCATCAGCCCACGGATTCGAACACGCCCATTTGGCGGAACTTGGCGTAACGCTGTTCCTTGATTTCGGATGGTCTCAGCTTCGAGATCTGCGATAGGTTCGCCAAGATCGCGTCCTTCACGAGGCCGGCCGCTTCGATCGGTTGCCGGTCCGACCCTCCCTTCGGTTCGGTGACGATCTCGTCGACCAAACCGAACTCGAGGGCGCTTTGCGCGGTCAGCCTGAGGGCACGCGCCGCCTCCGGCCCCCGCTCGGGCATCCGCCACAGAATCGCCGCGCAACCCTCGGGAGGGATAACCGAGTAGATAGCGTGCTCTTGCATAAGCACCCGAGAGGCGCATCCGATGCCGATCGCGCCGCCTGAGCCGCCTTCGCCGATGACCACGGCGATGGTGGGCACGCTCAGCTCGAACATCTTGAGCATCGACGCCGCGATCGCCTCGCTGATGCCGCGCGACTCGCTCTCGACTCCGGGATCGGCGGCGGGAGTATCGATGAAGGTCATCACCGGCAAGCCAAACCGGTCCGCCATTTCAAACAGCCGGATGGCCTTGCGGTAGCCTTCCGGTTTCGCCATCCCGAAGTTGCGGTACTGGCGCTCCTGGATGTTCCTGCCCTTCTGGTGGCCGACGACGATGCAAGGCCGGCCTTCGAGCATCGCGCATCCCCCGACGATCGCATGATCGGCTCCGAACCGGCGGTCTCCCTCCAATTCGACGAACTCGCCGAAGATCGAGTTGATGTAGTCCAGCGCGTAGGGCCGCTTCGGGGCACGGGCGACGAGCACCTTTTCCCACGGCCCGAGCCGCGCATACATGACGTCGAGAAAGTTGTCGCGACGACGCTTGAACTCGTCGATCGACTGAGTGAGGTCCGCTCGTTTAAGCGGGTCCTGCTCGCGATCGCGCGCCGCTTCGAGCCTGTGGATACCCTCCTCGAGCTCGTTGAGCGGTTGCATCCACTCGTTGAAGTTCTTAGCCAGGGCCCTTCTCCTTCTTCCACGCGCGATATTCCCGGAGGGCCAGATTGTCCTCGGACCAGCCTTCGAGAGCCTCGGGGTCGGACGGGCGGCGCCGGGGTCCCCCGACCCCGGATGGGGCGACGATGGCTCGGAGCCGGTCGTTCGCCTCCTCGATGGCATCGGCGACCGCTCGCGCGACGGTCGTCAGGTCGTCATCCGAAACGGCTTCCCCTGCCTCGATACGGGCCTCCAGGGCCTCAGCCTCGGACGATGCTTTCTGCAGAAGCCGGCTGATCTCGCCGGTTACCGAATCATCCATTGCGACCTCCCAGAATCCTGACGAGGGTGGCTAGGGTCGGCCGCATCTCTTTGCGCGGAACGACTCGATCCACCATCCCATGATTGAAGCAGAACTCCGCGGACTGGAAATCGTCCGGCACCTTGCTTACGCCTGCCTGCTTCGCCACTCGCTGGCCTGCGAAGCCGACGAGCGACTTCGGTTCGGCGAGGATAACGTCGGCGATCGATGCGTAGCTCGCCAGGACGCCGGCCATCGTAGGGTCGGTGAATACGGCGATGAATGGCGCACCGGCTTCCCGGCACTTGTCGACGGCGGCCGTCGTCTTCGCCATCTGCATCAGCGAGAGCAGACCTTCTTGCATGCGCGCACCGCCTGAAGCGCAGAAGATCACCGCCGGAATGGCTCCCTCGGCGGCTCGTTCGAGCGTGCGAGCGACCTTCTCGCCATTGACCGATCCCATGGATCCGCCCATGAATGCGAATTCGGAGACGGCGGCGCTAACCGGATGACCCTCGATCGTCGCCCTGCCACTGATCATCGAATCGTTCTCGCCGGTCTTCGCGGCAGACGAGGCCAGCTTCTCGGCGTATTCTGGAAACTCGAGGGGGTCCTTGGATCTCAG
>DATJYD010000118.1:0-2967 GCA_035499755.1 Fimbriimonadaceae bacterium | reverse complement strand
CCAATCGCTGAGATAGAGCATCGTCGCCATCCCGACCTGCTTCATGTTGCTTAGGCAGGCGATTTGCTTCGCGGCCGCCTTGGCTTCGGCGAAGACGGGAAAGAGGATGGCTGCCAGGATCGCGATAATCGCGATGACGACGAGCAGTTCGATGAGGGTAAAACCGCGCTTCATGTTGGATCCCGCCGGGAATGGCCCAACCTATAGCGTACGGCAAATTCCCGGCGAATGAACCTCGCACTGCTTGAAGTTTTCAGCCGGCGCTTAGCAGCCACAAGCAAATCGGATTGGTGGGTCGGCCGGGACTCGAACCCGGGACCAGCGGCTTAAAAGGCCGATGCTCTACCGACTGAGCTACCGACCCACATCTAGTGGGAGCTAAGCAGTGTACCGTCCCCGAACGAAGCGCCCCCCTGGCCAGCGGGGCGGAGATCGGCCGCGGCCTGGGCCGGCGACATCGGACCGGTGGCGATGCCGGAGCGAACGACGTAGATTCCCGGCTCGTTCCCGGGCCGCCACACCGGCCCGACGGCCGGAGCTACGAGCCGGGTGGGGGCGAGCCGAGCAAGCGCCGAGGCGACCGCAACGGCATTCGGCCCAACCGAGATCGCATAGGTCGAATCCTGCATTTCCAGGGCGGCGCAGAAGTAGCCTCCCGCATATTGGCCGAGACGGGGGGCGATGCCGGCAAACCGGACGATGGTGTCGGCGGCAACCGTTCTCAGCGCGTCTCCCCGGTCGCCGAGGAGCCGTCCGTAGCCGTTGCACAGCCGGATGATTTGGGCGGTGCAGGATTCTCGGACGTTGTCGACGATCTCGGGGACGTCCATTTCTTGGGGCGCATTCTTGCCGGGGGGCGGGGAAAGGCGGAAGATCCCTTTCCTCGTTCCCTCGTAGAGCTCGATCGCGCGCCGGAGAACGGCCAGGCCGTTCTCAAACGCCGTTTGGTCCCCGGTGGCGAGGAACTCCTGGAGGGCGGCATCCGCATAGGCCAGATAATCGCCGAGGTAGCTGTGGGTTCGCACGCCGTAAGCCGTCGAGTGCACGACGTCGTCGAGAATCCGGAAACGGTCGAGCTTGGCGAACAGCGCGCCGGCCTCGGCGAGGCGGCGCGAGTCTCCGAGGATCCGGGCCACACGGAGCATTCGAGCGGTGGCGAATCCGCCGGCGTCGAGTTGCGAATGTCCGGCGAACTTCGGCGCCGGCCGATGGGCGTGGAGGATGGCGAGATCGTCCTGGTAGCGCTTTGGGTTCTTGGCGATCAGACTTGAGTCCGCCACCATCGGCGTCATCTGGGGATCGGATTCGACACGCAGCCCGAACGCATCCCTCACCCATTCGCGCTCCGCGTCGTTTGGGAAGAGGTCGCGAAGACGGCGGGGCGAGAAGCTATACCGTGCGCTTCGGCCGATCGTGTTCTCGTCGCCGATCTGCCCGGCGGCAACGGAGCCGTCGTCGGCACTTGTCTCGAGGATCCAGTCGAAGGTCGCGAGGGCGATCTCCTTCTGGCTTGGATCCTGGCCGAGGATGCTTCCGATGGCAAGGGTCTGCATCATCGAAGCATTGGTCACGGTCAGCTTGTCGTATCCGATGCCATGCCAATCGAGCCGGGCGGGGGTTGTGAAGAAGCCGCCGTCGAGGAGGTCGAGATCAGGCGAAGCGAGACAGGGCGATATCGAACGAAGATAGTCGGCGTAGGAGCCTTGTTCGAGCTCGAACTGCCAGTCGGATGGCCAAAGCAACTGGCGACCGTTCACGGGAAAGCCGCCGATGGCGGCGGGGCTCGCCGCGATCAGATAGCCGGCGAACTGCCCGAGATCCGGCGGCGCGGCAGTCGTGCTATAGAGGATGGCCAGGTCTTGCCCCTGGAGATCGGCCAACTCCTTGCTGTTCCCGTACTTGTCGAGGACATCGGTCAGGACGCCCAGGAAGGCCTTTGGGTCGAGAATAGGCCCGTTGGCATCCTCCGCATGGGCGAACAGGTTGCCTTTGGGGTCGAAGAACCAAACCTGGTAGTCGGGCGGTATCGCGAGACGTGCCCCGTCCGGCTCGATGGCGGCTCGCGAGATCGGGAGGAAGGCGTTTTGGAACTCGGGCGTCGCCATCGTGTCCACCCGAGCGCACACGAAGCTACGATTGAGAAAGGCGCGCACGTCGTTCGAGGAGAACACGAATTTGTCGGCGGCTCTTCCGTAGGTGCTGCAGGCCGAACCGATCACGAGCATCACGGGGCGCTCTTCCTTGGCGGCTTCGGCAAACGTCTGATCGCTCAGCGGCTCCCAATCGACGGCCTGATGGGCCGCCTGTTGGAGGAACTCGGCGGGCTCGGAGATGAGCCGGTTGGGAGGGCCGGGGGGAATGAGATCGACGGCGTACTTCGAGACAAAGCCGATGCAGGCGAGCAAGACCACTACGCCTGTGACAACCTCGAATGTCGGCTTCCGCATCCCCAAGAACAAGAGACGCCGGGACATGCCGCATCCGATCCGGCTTCTCGCCTGACGGCGGCGTTGGGGCGCGAGAGGCATGTCCCGGAGTGAAGAAGGAATGAAGTTGGGCGGTCGAGCCTGAGTCCGGCGCGAAGCGTGCCGTAAAGTCTAGGCATGAGGCTGTTAATCGTGGAAGACGATGCCGAGATCGCGGCTGCGGTTCGCGAGGGCTTGGACGATGCCGGGTTCTTCACCGAAGTCGTTCGGGACGGCGAACGCGCGCTCCGAGTCGCGCTGACCGGGAAGTTCGCGGTGATCGTTCTCGACCTGATGGTGCCGAGCATGGACGGGATCACGATTTGCAGGCGGCTTCGCGCTGCGCGGATCACGACGCCGATCCTGATGCTGACCGCCAAATCCTCGCTCGGAGACCGCGTAAACGGGCTGGAGAGCGGGGCCGACGACTATCTCCCCAAGCCATTCGAATTCGAGGAGCTACTGGCGCGGGTGCGGGCTCTGCTGCGCCGCGACAAGATCA
>DATJYD010000117.1:0-4868 GCA_035499755.1 Fimbriimonadaceae bacterium | reverse complement strand
CGGCACGAATCCGACCCCGACTCGCCATTCAAGATCGATTGACCCCGCAAACTCCAAATTCGATGAAGCTTCTCGTCACCGGCGCTGCCGGATTCATCGGCTCGAACTTCCTCAGGCTCGTCCGCGCGCGGCGGCCGGAATGGAATCTCGTCGTGCTGGATGCCCTCACCTACGCGGGCAATCTCGCAACGATCGGAGACATCGAGCAAGTCCGCTTCTATCCCGGGAAGATCGAGGACCCGACCGTCGTGGAAGGCATCATGAAGGCGGAGGCGATCACCCATATCGTCAATTTTGCGGCGGAAAGTCATAACGATCGATCCCTGCTGGCTACTGGCGACTTCATTCTCAGCAACACGCTCGGCGTTTACGTGCTGCTCGAAGCAGCCCGCAAATACCAGGTCGATAAGATGGTCCACGTGAGCACCGACGAGGTCTACGGGACGATCGATCAGGGCCATTTCACCGAGCAAAGCCCGGTCGAACCGAACACGCCCTACAGTGCGAGCAAAGCCGGCGGCGACCTCCAGGTGCGCGCCCACTTCAAAGCCTACAAGACGCCAGCCGCAATCACCCGGGGCGGCAACACCTACGGCCCCTACCAGTTCCCGGAAAAGCTGATTCCCTTTTTCGTCACCCGCCTGATCGACGGCAAGAAGGTGCCCGTGTACGGCGAGGGCGACCAGGTCCGGGAGTGGATCCATGCGATGGACCATGCCTCCGGCGTGCTCACCGTGCTGGAGCAGGGCTGCCCGGGCGAGGTCTACAACATCGGCGATGTTAACGAACGAAGAAACATGGAGGTCGTGAAGACCCTCCTCGAAGAGACCGGTCGCGACGAGTCGCTCGTCAAGCGCATCCCCGATCCACGGAAGGGCGCCCACGACAAGCGGTACAGCATGAAGGCCGACAAGCTCCGCTCGCTAGGTTGGAAGCCTGAGATGGACTTCGAAACCGAACTGCGGAATACGGTTCGCTGGTACCTCGCCAACGAGTGGTGGTGGCGGCCGCTGGTCGAAACCGAGGACTACCGGAGGTTCGTCGCCCAGTTCTATGGGCCGTCGCTGGGCGCGGACCTGTGAACCTAGCGGATGACTCATGCACGGACATAATATTCCTATGGACCCGCGGACACTGATCGGCGAGTGGGAAGAGATGGCCTCGAACCACGGGGGCGAGCTCAAGGGCCACACCGTCGAGGTGAGGGTCCTCGACGACGCCGAGGCCAAGCACCCTCCGAGGCGCTCGTGGTGGGAATTTCGAGATGCGGTCAGCCAGATCGTGGGCGATCGAACGACCCCGGGCGAACATGTCTTTACGGCGAAGGACTTCTACGAGAGTCAGGACTAACCTTGCGCTGTCTGCTCGATACCAACATCCTGCTCAGGCTGGTGCAGGCCAAGGATCCGAATAATCTCGCCCTCACAAGAGCGGTCGAAGGACTCCAGGACAGCGACGTCGAGGTGTGTTGCACCGCCCAGGCGCTCCGCGAGTTGTGGCACGCGGCCACGCGGCAGGAGTCGGCCAACGGACTAGGCCTCTCGCATTCGGAGGCTGGCGCCCTCTTGCAGAAGGTGGTCGCGCAGTGCACGATTCTCTATGAGACCGAAAGCTCATTCACGGAGTGGCGACGCATCGTCGAGATCGATGGCATCACGGGCGCCGCTTGCCATGATGCCAATCGGGCGGCGATCGCTCTCGTAAACGGCGTGGACAGAATCTTGACCTTCGACGGCTCCGATTTTCGCCGCTTCAAGTCGGCCGGCTTGACCGTTCTCGAACCCAAGGATCTCGTTCTATGAAAGCGCTCATACTGGCCGGCGGTACCGGCTCCCGTCTTCGCCCGATCACATTCTCGATGGCGAAGCAGCTTGTGCCGGTCGCCAACAAGCCGGTCATCGAATACGGCATCGAGTCGATCGCCGCGGCCGGGATCCGCGATTTCGGGATCATCACCGGCGACACCGGCCCGGCCGTTCAGGCCGCGGTTGGGGACGGTTCCCGGTGGGGCGTGAACATCACGTATATCCCGCAGTCGGCCCCGCTCGGTCTCGCCCATGCGGTCAAGACCGCCCAGGACTTCCTCGAAGACTCCGATTTCATCATGTACCTCGGCGACAACTTGATCAAATCGAGCGTCTCCGGGCTCGTTCTGGAATTCCAGTCGCATCGCCCCGCCGCGACGATCCTGCTGACCGAGGTCCCCAATCCCTCCGACTTCGGAGTCGCGGAAATGGCGGACGGAAAGGTCGTCGCGCTCGAGGAAAAGCCCAAGGATCCGCACTCGAACTTGGCGTTAGTTGGTGTTTACCTCTTCGACAAGCGTATTCACGAGAGCATCGCCCGGCTGAAGCCGAGCAAACGCGGCGAATATGAGATCACGGATGCCATTCAGGGCCTCATCGATTCCGGCCTCACCGTCCGCTCCCATATCGTCGACGGCTGGTGGAAGGATACCGGCACGGTCGAAGCCATGCTCGACGCGAACCGGCTCATCCTCGAAGACGTCGAACCCTCTTGTCAAGGCATGTTGGAAGACTCAAAAGTCGAAGGGAGGGTGGCTATTGGGAAGGGGACGCGGATCGTCGGCAGCATGGTGCGTGGCCCTGCCATCATCGGCGATAACTGCCTGATCGAGAACAGCTACGTGGGCCCGTTCAGCTCAATCGATTCGAACACGACGCTTCGCAACACGGAAATCGAGTACTCGATCGTATTGGCCGACTGTATGCTCGATCAGGTTCCGGGCCGGATCGAGGGCTCACTGATCGGCCGTGGCGTCACCGTTTCGAGGTGCGAACGGATGCCGCGCACGGTTCGCCTCGTCCTCGGCGACTCGAGCTCCGCGACCTTGCCATGAAGACCGTTAGGACCGCCAACCTCCGAATGCGCCTCCGGAAGATCCGAGCGTATGCCTGATCCGATCTGCACTATCGCGATTCCCGTCTACAACCGCGCGGACATGGTGCGGGGCGCGATCGAGTCAGCCCTTCGGCACGAGAGGAAAGATCTGCGCGTTCTCGTCATCGACAACTGCTCGACGGACGACACCTACGAGGTCGCCAAGAGCTATCAGTCGGATTCTCGACTGGAAGTCGTCCGCAACGATCGCAACCTTGGCCTCTTCGGGAACTTCAACCGCTGTCTCGAACTGGCTACCGGCGAATACATGGGCATCCTGTGTTCCGACGACCGCCACCGCCCGGGATTCCTCGACGCGGCTATCGCCGCAATGGAGGCGAATCCGACCGCAGGCATCGCCACAGCTCGCCAGAGGATGATCACGCCCGAGGGCCGATTCCTCCGCATCGAGGCGAACCATCTGCAGCCTGGCCTCTACGACGGTAAAGAGGCGATCAGGGCCTTCCTCCGGCTCCAGTCGCACTACGCGTTCAACGTCTTCAGCTTGCCGAGCGGCTGCCTCTTTCGCCGGTCAGTGCTCGCCCGAACCGATCCGTTTATCGCCGAGTGGCAGATCGTCGGCGACGTCGAACTGTATCTGCGGATGCTCGAGTCCAGCGACGTCGTCGCGATCGACTTCGAGGGCGTCGACGTGATCTTCCATTCCGGCCAGGAGGCCTCCGTCCACTACGGAGACCCCACCCGATCGAAGGAGCATCTCTTCCTGATCGACCGCTACAAGGATCTCCTTGGCCCGCACCTCACCCGGCGTTGTGTCGCCCAAACTTGCGCAGTCATCCTCGCCCTTGCCGTCAAACACCGGGTGCAGGGGCGAAGAAAGGGCTACGACGACCATGTGGCGCTGGCTCGGTCGCAGGGCATCGGCCCCATCGGCCGGTCCTATGCGCTCGCCAAGCTGGTTTACTACCGCGCGATGTTCAAGGTCTTCAAGTATCGCGAACTGCCGGTTCGGCGGAAGGTGGTGGCTCAGTGAGCCGTCCGGACTTCCTGGTGATTGGCGGAGGCGTGATCGGCCTAGCCATCGCCCGCGGACTGAGACAGCGGTACGGGGGAAGCGTCGCCGTGATGGAAAAGGAGGCCAACTCCGTCGCTCACGCGAGCGGCCGGAACAGCGGCGTCCTTCATGCCGGGTTTTACTACACGGCCGACTCCCTCAAGGCCAAGTTCACGCGCGACGGCAACCGGATGTGGCGCGAGTACATCTCCGATCGCAAGTTGGCGCTCAATACTTGCGGCAAGATCGTCGTGGCTCAATGCGAAGCTGAGATCGCGGGCCTCGAGGAGCTTTCCAGGCGGGCCAAGGTAAACGGTGTCGAACTGGTTGAGATCGATGAGCAGCAGGCGAAGCAGATCGAGCCCCGCGTCAAAACGACGCGAAAGGCTCTCTGGTCGCCGACCACCTCAACTTGCGACCCCAAGCTCTGCATCAACGCGCTCGTGAAGGACTGCCGCGACGCCGGCATCGACATACGCTACGACAGCCCTTACCGCGGGAGGAGGGATGCCGAGGCCGGCTATGTCGTCAACGCGGCCGGTCTCTATGCCGACAAGATAGCCAAGGACTACGGCTTCTCCGAACACCTCACGATCGTGCCGTTCAAGGGGCTGTATCTCTATTCGAGCGAGCCGGACGGGGCGATTCGAACCAACATCTATCCTGTCCCGAATTTGGAGAATCCGTTTCTAGGGGTCCATTTCACGGTGACCGTCGAAGGGCACGCGAAGATCGGGCCGACCGCGATTCCGGCGTTCTGGCGCGAGCATTACCGGGGCTTCGAAGGGCTCCGGCTCAGTGAGATGGCGCAGGTCGTCGGCCTCGAATCCATGCTGATGTTGAAGGCCGGTTTCGATTTCCGAGGCCTGGCGATGCAAGAGCTGAAGAAGTATTGGCGGCCGCACCTCGTCGGGCAAGCAGCCAACCTGATGGAGGGCATCCACAGCAGGGA
>DATJYD010000116.1:0-4633 GCA_035499755.1 Fimbriimonadaceae bacterium | reverse complement strand
GATCTGGCGATGGAGACGGAGGTCGTCGAAGACGCTCGACGGATCGCAAGCCGTCCCCCGGATCCATGCTTACTGCGAAAGCGAAAGCCAGAGGGTGCGCAAGCTCGAGCCCCTCGCGCTCCAGGTGATCTCGGGCTGCCTCGACCGCGGCGAATTGAGATCGGCGCCGCAATCCGTTCGGTTCTGAGCCGATGAAATACCAGGGTCCGATGTGGCCGAGGGAAGTCCCCGAACTCCAGGAGATTCTCCGCCAAGAGCCCGTCGTGCATATCGACTGTCGGGGGACGGCCACGAAGTGGCGGACCCGGATGGCCCTTCCCAAGTCGGAGATCCAGCCGAGGGAAGGGTTCGTGGCCAATCTTCGGTTCTTCCGTGGGATCGTCGATTTCAGCCCGGCCGATCAAGTCGTCACGGTGCGAGCCGGTATGAGAATTCTCGAACTCCAGAAGGTGCTTCGGGACGAAGGCCAATGCCTCCCGATCGGAAGCGGCGGCGCCCACGGCGGAAGCTCGGTCGGGGGGGCGATTTCGATGAACCTGCCCCACCTGCTGGAGGGCGCGCACGGGAGTTGGCGCGATTGGGTTCTCGGCATGAAGATCGTGCTCGCCGACGGTTCGCTCGTCAAAACCGGCAGCCATGCGGTCAAGAACGTCGCCGGTTACGACGTCCACAAGCTCCTGATCGGAGCGAGGGGCACCCTTGGGATCGTCGTCGAGGCAACACTGCGGACCTTCCCGTTGGCTGCGCTGCAGGCTCGCGAGCCGCTTGATGCGACCGCGGGCTGGCTCTATCCGGTCATCCAGCGTGTTCGAAGGTCGGACTTCAAGGAGGCGGTGTCGCGCATCGAGCACCTCAACGCGGGAGATCCCGAGACCGGTACGCTTTGGTACGGCCTTGCCGGGAACCGCTCGGGACCGACTGAGGAACCGGTCCGATATCCCGATGACTGGCTGATCCGCGCCAACTGCGGCATGAAGAACCTGGAGATCACCGACGCCACAACGATCCGCTTGATGGAGCGGGCGAAAGAGATCTTCGATCCGACTCACAAGCTCAATCCCGGGGAGATGGGGATCTTCTGACGATCGACGATTGACGATTGACGATCGGCTACCGAGGATTGAAGGACTGAAGGATTGAAGGGTTTAGCAATCGGATCAATAGTCAATAGTCAATAGTCAATCCAATGAAGCCGCTCGATCAGTTGACCGCCCATTGCATCCGATGCGGATTCTGCCTCGAATCGTGTCCGACGTTTCTCCTCACCGGCGAAGAGACGGAGTCGCCGCGCGGGCGGATCTACTTGGTGAGGAGCGCCAACGAAGGCAAGCTCGAATGGGAGCAGATCAGGCCGCACCTCGATCGCTGCCTCGGTTGCCGGGCCTGCGAGACGGCCTGCCCGAGCGGCGTCGAGTACGGCCAGATCTCGGAGATCGCGCGCCGCCAACTCGGCGTGCCGGTCGTCCGGAAAGGGCTGTTGAACAACCTCACGAACCCAGACCGCGCGGGCGTGCTGCTCAAGCTAGCGACTCTGCTGCCTGGACGCCGGATTCCCTCGCCTCTTTCGAAGATCCTGAGCGGGCAATCCGCCGAGGCGGAGCGGCCTCGCCCGGAGCAACACCTCCCGTATCCGTCTCTCGACGAGTCAAGCTTGCCGCCGGTCAAGGGTGAGGTGTACCTCCTCGCAGGGTGCGTGATGCGTTCGCTCTTTCCGCGCGTGCATGAGGCGACGAGGCGGCACCTTCGGCGGATCGGCTTTGCGGTCAGAGAGACGTCTCAGGGGTGCTGCGGATCGCTTCATCTTCATGCCGGGATGATCGAGGAGGCGAAGGAGTGGGCGGAGCGGCTGGCTGCAGACCTAAGCGACGAGCTGCCGGTGATCGTGAACTCCGCGGGATGCGGGAGCACAATGAAGGAATATCAGAGCCTGATCGGGGATGCCGTCTTCGCGAGCCGGGTCTTCGACGCAGCCGAGTTCCTGCAAGCGAACGGATTCATTGACACCCTCGGTGGTGCGCGGGGGCCGGGCTCTCCTGATCGCGGGGCGAGTCCTGCCGCTCCTGTGCGAGTGACTTATCACGATGCTTGCCACCTGGCCCACGGCCAGGGCGTTCGGCAGCCGCCGCGGGAGTTGATCGCCGCGATACCCGGAATCGAGTTGGTCCCGCTGCCGGAGAGCGACGTCTGCTGCGGGAGCGCTGGGATCTACAACGTGACCCAGCCGAAGATGGCGCGCGAGTTGGTCGAGCGAAAGTGGAGGAATATCGAGTCGACCGGCGCGGAGGTCGTGGCGATGGGCAATCCGGGCTGTCACGCTTGGATCGGTCAGGCCGCGCGGGAGCATGGCGGCAAGGTAAAAGTGCTGCATACGATGGAGCTCCTGGAAGCAGCGTTCACGGGCCTGGCCGGCTGACCGGACAAGCCTGACCAAACGCGAAGAAGGCGATCCCGTGGCGGCAGGGCTTGCCCTGCGAAGCTCTCGCCGCTCATGCAGGCTAAGTCGCGCAGTTGGAGTGCGCGGACAAGTCCGCGCACTCTGGCATCCTGCACTGGTTTCTGCCCTTATGTCGCACGCCTCGTTCGCACCGCAAGGAAGCTGTTTTATGGAATCTTTGCGAGATTGGGAACGGGGCTGAGCCGCGCAACCGCCTCCCAGCCCTGCCGCTACGGGGCGTCCGGGCGAACCTTCGTCAGAGCCGGGGATCGACGGGCTCGGTTTCCATCGCGAGGACCGCGAAGACGCACTCATGGACCCGACGAAGAGGCTCGCGGCGAGCGAATCGTTCGAGCGCCTCGATCCCGAGCGCGAACTCGCGCAGAGCCAGCGAGCGCTTCACGCCGAGGCCGCGCTTGCGCAGGCGCTCGAGGTTTTCGGGAAGCGTGTATTCGGGCCCGTAGATGATCCGCAGGTATTCGCGGCCACGGCATTTGACGGCGGGCTGAACGAGCCCTTTCGCGCCCCGTGCGACGAATTCGAGTGGCTTCACGACCATTCCCTCGCCGCCCTTGGCCGTCAGTTCCTCCCACCAAGCCGTGCCGGCGTCGATGCTCGCTTGATCGAGGGTGTCGACGATGCGGTAAGGCGTCTTGAAGAGGACGGGCTCGTCTTCGATGCAGAGCGAGGCGATCGTCTCCATGTGCCAGAGATGGTCGCGGTCGATATGGACGCCGCTCTCGGAAGCGAGAATGTGGAAGGGGGCCAGGCGCAGGTCGTCGAGCGACTGCACCGGCCAGCAATAGCGGCGATAGGATGCGACGTAGGCATCGACCATCTCGGCTCTCTGGCCGAGCCGCTCGGTCAGCGCGGCGAGGACTTCGTCCTCCGGGCGGTGCGACGTGGCGGCGCGTGCGGCGGCAAGGGCAGCATGGGTCGCGGCTCGGCCGGCGGAGCCGACCGGCGCGTATTGGCGCCGCAGCAACTCCTGGGCCTTCGCCGACCAGGGCATCAGCTCGCAGTCGAGGATCAGCCAGTCTGAATTCAGCTTTTCCCAGAGCCCGGCCCGGTCCGCGGCCGCGATCAATCGCTCCAGGAGTTCGCGCTCCTTGGCGAAATCGTCGAAGAACCGGCGGCCGGTGCGGGTGACGACGGACCCGATCTCGCCACCGATCCCGAAGCGCTTGCGGGCGGCTTCCTCGTCTCGGCAGAGAAAGACGACGGCCCGCGAGCCCATGTGCTTCTCCTCGCAGATCACCCTGGGAACGCCGCTGATTCGGAAGTGCTCGAAGGCCTCGTGAGGATGTTCGAGCAGCCCCTCGCGCGACGAGGTCTCGCACGGCGACATCGTCGGAGGCAGGTACACGAGCCACTTCGGATTGGTGGCGAAGCGGCTCATCGCCTCCAGGGCGGCGGTCGCGTTCTCCTCGCGGAGCATGACGTTCCCGCGCAGGCGGGTGTGGACGATCCGCTTGCCGGAGACGTCCTCGTAGTCGAGTACGTCGTCGAGCTGATGCTGGGTCGAGAGGGCGGGCGCTTCTTGGGTGAGGAACGGCTTGGCCGACTCCGCGTAGGTTGCCTTGGCCGCGACTTCGATCAATTCCAGTTCTGGATAGCGCAGGGCCGTCAACTTGCCGCCAAATGCGCAGCCGGTGTCGATGTTGATCGTGCGGTTGAGCCATTCCGCCTCGGGGACCGGGGTGTGGCCGTAGACGACCCTGGCCGAGCCACGGTGTTCGGCCGCCCAGTTGTAGCGGACGGGCAACCCGAACTCATCGGTTTCGCCGGTGGTTTCGCCGTAGAGAGCGAAGTCGCGGACCCGGCCGCTCGCCCGCCCTTGCATCTCCGCCTTCATGCCGGCGTGAGCGACGACGAGCTTGCCGCCATCGAGGACATAGTGGCTCACGAGGCTGTCGAGAAACCGCGCGACCTCCTCGATGAACTCGGGGGGTTCGTCCTTCAGTTGATCGAGAGTCTCGGCGAGGCCATGGCTGATCTGGACGTCCCGGCCTTTGAGCTTGCGCATGAGCTTCATGTCGTGGTTGCCTGGCACGCACAGAGCGCGCCCGTCGGCGACCATCCGCATGACGAGCTTGAGGACGGCCGGCGAGTTCGGCCCCCGGTCGACAAGGTCTCCGAGGAAGACAACCGTCCGCGGGGCGGGGGGATCGGACGGATCGGTCGGATCGCACCGATGCC
>DATJYD010000115.1:0-2409 GCA_035499755.1 Fimbriimonadaceae bacterium | reverse complement strand
CAGCCGTGGTCGAGCGCGGCCGGCGCCTGGGTTTCGGCTCAAGCGGCCACCGGAGACTCCAACATGTCGGCGCCGGTGATGAACTGCACGCCCGTGATCAGCAACGACGGGAAGTACGTTTACATCGCGGTGAGCAGCGGCAACTTCGGGTACGGCTACTTGCTGTGCCTCGACGCGAAGACCCTGCAGACGGTCGGCAAAGTGCGGTTGAAGGATCCGAACGGAAACGACGCCGCGCTGCCGGATGAAGGCACCGCGTCGCCGATGGTCGGCCCGGACGGAGACGTTTACTTCGGCGTGCTCGAAAATCCCTTCGCCTACAACCATGACCGGGGATGGATGCTGCACTTCAACGAGACGCTGACGCAGGAGAAGCCGATGGGCGCGTTCGGCTGGGACGACACGGCGGCGGTGGTGCCGGCCAGCGCGGTGCCAAGCTACGCGGGCTCGTCCTCTTATCTCATCTGCACGAAGTACAACAACTACGCCGGTGAAGGCGGCAACGGACAGAACAAGGTCGCCGTCCTCGATCCCGACAATACGATGACCGATCCGATCTCCGGCTTCACGGTCATGAACGAGGTCATCACGGTCGTCGGGGTGACGGCCGATTCGGAATTCCCCGACACGCCCGGTGCGGTCCGGGAGTGGTGTATCAACTCGGTGGCGATCGATCCGTTCACGAAGTGCGCCATCATCAACAGCGAAGATGGGCATTGCTACCGGTGGAACTTCATCACGAATACGCTGGACCTCAACCAGCAGCTTACGAGCGGGGTCGGCGAGGCTTACACGCCAACCGTCATCGCTCCCAACGGCCACGCCATCGCCATCAACAACGCGACGATGTTCGTTCTCGGGCCGTAGGGGCCGGCTCGTTGCGGGCGCCCGGCTGATCGCATTGGCCGGGGCCTTCCTCTCGAGTTTGTCGGCCTTCGGCCAGAACTACGTGCCCGGAAAGGTCCTCGTTCGCTTCCGGGCGTCGGATCAGAGCGTCAACGAGGCGATTGCCGCGGTGGGCGGGCGGGTCGTCGGCCGGTTGCCCGAGCATCGCATCGAATGCGTACAGCTTCCGGCCGGTCTGCCGGTCGAGGCCGCCGTCGCGCGCTTGAGACGCCGGCCGGACGTGGAGTACGCGGAGCCGGATTACATCGTGACCCTCTTCGGCGTCGACGATCCCCTCTATAGCCAGCAATGGGACCTCGCCAAGATCGGCGCGCCGAATGCCTGGGCGATCACCACGGGGAACCCGAGCGTGCTGGTCGCGGATCTCGACACCGGCGCCGATCTCGAGCATCCGGATCTCGCGGGCCAGATCGCGGGAACAGCTAACTTCGTCGGAACGGGGCCGGCCGAAGACGGCAACGGCCACGGAACCCACACGGCGGGAACGGTCGCCGCCAAGACGAACGATGGGATCGGCGTCGCTTCGCTGGGATGCAACACCAGACTCCTGATCGGAAAGGTCGTCCCCGATGACGGGATCGGCGACGACTTCACGGTCGCTCAAGGGATCGACTGGGCCGTGGCGAGCGGGGCGAAGGTGATCACGATGAGCCTCGGGGACACCAACTTCTCCCAGGCCCTCGCCGATGCGGTCGCCTCGGCTTGGAATCAAGGGGTCGTCGTGGTCGCGGCGGCCGGCAATAACGGTAACTCGGCGCCGGTCTATCCCGCGGCATGCTCCGGATGTATCGCGGTCGCGGCGACGGATCAGAACGACAACCGCTGCTCCTTCAGCGATTTCGGAACCTGGGTGCACGTCGCCGCGCCCGGATCGGGCATCTTGAGCACGTATTTGAACGGCGGTTACCGGACTCTCAGCGGCACCTCGATGGCCGCGCCCCACGTCGCCGCGCTGGCCGCCCTTCTCTGGGCGAACGGCGCTCGATCGAATCTGGCCATTCGGAACGCGATCCTCGGCAGCGGCAGCCCGACGAGGGGATTCGGCCGCTACCCGACCACGCGCATCAACCCCCGAGCCGCCCTCCTGCGCCTCCCGTGACTTGGACTGCGCGACCGGGCTTTTGATCGCCGGCAGTCTGTGGCGACCGCCTCCAGGCTGTCGATCCACAGCGGTGGAGATCGGTGATTAGGTCTTTGCATGTTGCCTCCTAACAGTGTTAGGCAACCCCATCCGCCGTCTTTCCTCAAACCCAAGAACGCCGGTCTCCAAGCATCTCCAGCGTCTGCACCAGAGGCTGTCATTTGAGATTTGACTCAAATCTCAAATCTCGTCCTTCGTCGCACACGGTCACGGCGTCGGGGGCCGGGAGCAAACCCGATCTGAGGAGGAGCGCCGCTGTTCTTAACAGTTGCCAATATGAACTGCGCTCACGACCGGGGATGAAACGGGGCTGGGTGGCGACTGCAGGCTCCCGGAGCCGGATAAATCCGGCGCTCCCAGTG
>DATJYD010000114.1:0-2984 GCA_035499755.1 Fimbriimonadaceae bacterium | reverse complement strand
GTCGGTGACCGTGCCCCAGGGCTCAACGACGAAGAGCTTCACGATCACCGGTGGTTCCGTGACGAGCACGCAAACCACGACGCTGACGGCGACGCGTGGCAACAACTCGTTCCATCAGAACCTCTCGGTAAGTCCGGTGGCAATTCAGAGCCTCGAGCTGTCGACCTCCTCCGTCACAGGTGGAACTAGCCTCCAGGGCGTCGTTCGGATCGCGATTCCAGCTCCGAGCGGGGGCATAGTCGTGAACTTGTCGAGCAGCTATCCGAGCGTGGCGAAGCCGCCGGCATCGGTGACGATCAGCCAAGGAAAGACGACCGCGACCTTCACCCTTCCTACCTATCCGGTCGCGCAGACCTACTTCGTTACGATCGCCGCCCAGCACGGATCTTCGACCGCGACCGCTCAACTTCAGGTCTTGCCGCCGGACGTGAGCACATTCAAGCTCTCGAAGTCGAGCGTGAAAGGCGGGCAATCCCTTTCCGGAACGGTAACCCTGACCGGCAAAGCGCCTGCCGGCGGCATTACGGTCAACATCGATGCCTATCCGAACCTGGCGTGGCCGAGCGCGGCGGTCGTCGTCAAGGCGGGATCTACGAGCGTCACGTTCACGATTCTCACCTCCACGGTCTCGTCTTCGACCCCGGTCACGATGCGGGCGCGCACCTTCAATCTGGTGAAGAGCGCCATCCTGACCCTGAACCCTTGACGTCTGGTAAAGGAGCAACCGCTGGCGGCGGTAGATCCCCGGTCGAACGCCGTGCGATTTGAATCGAACCGAATCGCCGGTTGAGGCGGTATAAAAGATGTTCGGTCCGAATCACTCCAGCGCCGCAGTCTTCGCCCGATCGGGGATTTCGTTTTCCCGCCTAACACCGACCACCCCAATCCGAGGTTCCATTTGGCCAAGCAAGCTGAGAAGATCCGCATCGAGACTCCCGCCGAGCTCGAACAATTCTTCCGCGAGATGCTCCTTCTGAGGCATTTCGAGGAGAAGACCAATTTCGCCTACCGCGCCGGCAACGCCTTCGGCTACATGCACACCTATATCGGTATGGAGGCGCTGGCCGTCGGCTGGCTGAGTTCGATCCGCAAGGGCGACGACTACGTGATCACCGCCTATCGCGATCACCCTCACGCGATCATGCTTGGGGTCGACCCGGTCGCGGTCATGTGCGAGATCATGGGGCGCTCGGGTGGAACCTCTCGCGGCAAAGGCGGCTCGATGCATCTCTACGCGAAAGAGAAAGGCCTTTATGGTGGCTGGGGAATCGTCGGAGGCCACGTGCCCTTGGGTACTGGGCTCGCCTTTTCGAGTTGGTATCGCGGCGACGACAAGGTCACCCTCTGCTTTCTCGGCGACGGCGCATCCAATGCGGGAGTCGTTTTCGAGAGTCTCAATATGGCCGGTCTCTGGGACCTGCCTTGCATTTACATCGTCGAGAACAACATGTTCGCGATGGGCACCCGGCTCGAATATCACGCGGCCGACACCGAGCTTTGGAAGCGTGGCCTCCCGTTCGGCATCAAGAGCGAGCGGATCGAGGCGATGGACGTCCTCCAAGCGAAGCACGACGCCCAGCGCATCGTCGACTGGGTGCGTGAGAACAAGAAGCCATATTTCGTGGAGGCCATGTGCTACCGGTACGTCGGACACGGTGCGGCCGACAACGACCGTCAGCTCTATCGGACCAAGGAAGAAGAGGCTGAGTACCTGGAGAGAGACCCGCTCAAGCGCCTCGAAGCGGTCCTCCTCGAGCGGAACGTGATGACGAAAGAGAAGATGGAAGCGATCGAAGCCGACGTCATTGCCCAGGTGGACGACATCTATGAGCAGGCGCTCGCCTCGCCGGACCCCGAGCCGGAGGAGGTCTACGACAACGTGTACAACGGGATGCCGGCGGAAAGGGGGCACTGATGAAGACGTGGCTTGTGGCTTGTGGCTTGTGGCTTGACCGCTGCGAAACCCAAAATCCAAAATCTCGGATCCCGGAGGGCGATCTCTGATGCCGACCCTGACCTACCGCGACGCCTTGCGACAGTCGATCAGCGAGGAGATCGAGCGGGATGCGGATGTCTTCATCATGGGCGAGGATATCGGCCGCTATGAGGGCACCTTCAAAGTCACGAAGGGTCTGTTCCCCAAATACGGGATGAAGCGGTGCCTGGATACGCCGATCACCGAGCCTGGATTCACGGGGATCGCGATTGGCGCCGCGATGGCCGGTCTGAGGCCGATCGTCGAGATGATGACGATGTCCTTCTCGATTCTCGCTTTGGACCAGATCATCAATCATGCGGCGAAGATCCACTACATGACGAACGGCCAGATCACGGTCCCTCTCGTCATTCGAGGTCCCGGCGGCGCCGCGAAGCAGCTTTCGGCCCAGCACAGTCATTCGCTGGAGGGTTGGTATGCCCACGCGCCCGGACTCAAGGTAGTGTGCCCGGCGACCGTGCAGGACGTCTACGGCATGCTCAAGACCGCCGTGCGAGACGACAATCCGGTCATTTTCAGCGAGAACCCGACGCTCTACGGACTCAAGGGGGATATTCCCGACGACCCGGACTTCATGATTCCTTTCGGCAAGGCCCAAGTGTTGAAGGAAGGGAAGGACGTTTCCCTCATAGGCTATTCACGGATGACCCACACCTGCCTGGCGGCGGCGGAGATCCTGGAGAAGGATGGGCTCGACTGCGAAGTGGTGGACGTGCGCTCGCTTGTGCCTCTGGACACGGAGACGATTTACGCCAGCGTCCGGAAGACTCATCGCCCGATCGTGGTGTACGAGGATTGGCGGAGCGGGGGCTTCGGCGCGGAGATCGCGGCGAGGATTGGCGAAGATTGTTTCGACGATCTCGACACGCCGGTCGGGCGGGTCGGCGGCCTCAACGTTCCGATGCCCTACAATCGGGTGCTCGAACTGCAGGCAATCCCCAACGAGAACGACGTCGTGGCGGCGGTTCGCAAGCTCGGCTAGGGACAC
>DATJYD010000113.1:0-6320 GCA_035499755.1 Fimbriimonadaceae bacterium | reverse complement strand
TGGGGCGCGCGCATGACAAGTCACTGCCGGTCGGCCAGGTCAGTCGGCCCATGATTCAGCGCAACGTCGATCTCTGCCTCCACCGGCAGCCGGAGCTACCATGAAGCGGCACCCCAGCTTGCAGTCTTTATCACGCGATCACCACGCAGTTCTCTCTCTCGCCAACCGTCTCCAACGAGACCCGAACGATCAGCGGCTCCGCGAGTTCCTCGACCTTTGGAGTCGGGACTTGGAGGCTCATTTCGAGGAAGAGGAGCGTCTCCTCGCCAAATTGGTCAAGCCCGCCGACGGCGAGCGCCTCTTGCGCGAGCATGCGAGGATCCGGCAGTTCGCCACCGCCGCTGCCCGAGGCATGTTCGACCTGAGCGACGTGGTGAGGCTCGGCGACATCCTTCGAACGCACGTCCGATGGGAGGAGCGCCATCTTTTCCCTTACATCGAGCAGAACGCTTCCGAGGCCGAGCTATCGGAGATCGGCCGCTCCACCGGCCCAGGCCCCATCCGCCCGCTCCAAACCGAGTTCCTGAGCCTGAGCTAATACCGGCTCGTCAAGCGTTTCGCCAAGACAGGGAGCTTGCGGGCTCCCGCCTCGATGGCGCGCCTCGGGCCTGTGAAGGTCCTGTGTCGCCGGTGCCGTTTCACAGGACATGGGCGCGTCCAGCTCATGTAAAACGCTCTGCCAAGGGGTTTCTCTTTGCATGTTGCCTCCTTACCATGTTAGGCGGCCCCAACCCCAGCCCGCCGTCCTTCCCCAAGCTGGAGCGAGATACCGTAGCGGCAGGGCCCAGGAAGGCGTCTCTTTGCATGTTGTCGTCCAATAGTGTTAGGCAACCCCCTCCCAACCCCAACCGCCGTTTTTCCCCGAACCCAAGAACGCCGGTCTCCAAGCATCTCCAGCAACGACTTCCTAGGTCGAGATCCTCGGGCTCCGCCCGAGCGGGGGCTGAAAGCCCCCGGCACGGGGCTGACTCCACGCAGCAGCCTCCTTGCCCTGCGAACTTGTCATGCATGGATCGGGCTAAGAGCATCCCTCCCTGGATAGGCGCCCTTCCGGGAAGATGCCTTTGGCCCTACTTGGCCGGATGGTTCGCGATCAGCACATCCAGCAGTTGGTTGGCCGTGACCACCCGCGTATTGGGCGGCAGCTTCTGGATCACCTGCTGGACAGCCTGGATCGGTCCTCCGATCGAATTGAACGACCAGGCGTGGACGTTGATCAGGGCGTAGCTGGCGCTGTCCGTCTTGGGAGAAGTCGGCATCGCCGCGATCTTGGCGGCGAGGTCGCCGATCCCGGTCAGCCCTTCCCAGAGGATGAACCGATATGCCATGCAGGGCTTTCCGTGTCGCCAGACCAGCTCGCCGTGCCGCCGGTCGTAGGGCGCGTAGTCCTTGTAGATGGCGGCGCGCACCTCGGGGAGATTGAGCCAGGGATCGACCTCGGCGAGCGAGCCCTCGTTCTGGTTGAGGATCGAGATCGTCCGCAGTCCCGATTCCTTCAGATAGGGCGCCGACTCCCGGGCGAGAAGATCGCGATCCGGCGACGGGTGGGGAAACATGTAGCCCGGCAGCCCGGGGCCGGTGACAAAGTCGTCCGAGGGGGTCGCCATCGAGTAGATCTTCTCCAGCACGGACGGCGCGAACTTCGCGAGGAGGGGCGACATCTCCCACGTCATCGGGAACTTGCCTCGCAGGGGGCTGCCGTAGTATTTCGGATCCGTCGCGAATCCGCCCGTCACCCATTGGATGTTGTCGCCGTCGGTGAGCACGAAGGCGACGTAGCGCACGTGATCGTCATTCAGGGCCAACTTGGCAACCGGCGCTTCGATCTTGGCCGGGATCGTCTCAAGCGCCGAGAGGTTCGTGCACCAGTCGGCGGCGACCCCGCTTCCACCGGCCTCGCTGATATCGGAAATCCACTGAAACTCGTCGCGGCCCCATCCGAAGACGAGGGCTCCCGGCCCCATCGCGGCGACGACCTTCTTCCGGAAGTCGCGATCATCCGCCTCCATCACGAAGGCGTCGTGCTTGATCGCGAAGTCGCGCAGATTGGCCGGCTTGTCGACGGCCTGCTCGACCACGATTCCCTTCCTGAACAGCTTCGCGTACTTATCGAAAGCCTGCTGCTCGGTGAGGTTGGTCGCGTCGAGGAGAATGTCGAGGCCGTGCTTCTGCGCATCGTCTTTGAGCGATTCGTCGATCGCGACCGCGTCCATCGGGCCGCACAGGCTGTCTGCCACGTTTAGGCTGTGGGTTCCGATCTTGCAGAGGATCGCGCCCTTGATCTTGGATCGGAAGCGCCCGACGAGCGTCCAGACGTCGTCCACGGGAACGGTCTGGCGGTCCTGCTGGAGATCTTGGAGAATCTCCGCCTGGATTCCGCCGGTCTGAAACCAGATGAGGGGCGCCGTACGATCGACCAGCCCCTGCAGGCTCTGGACGAGGACCTGCTGAGCGGGGGTCAGGGTCTTGGGATCGACGACGAGAATCGGCTGCTGCAGGGCGAGCACGGCGGCGAGAGCAGGCAACATGACCTGAGTTTACGCCGCGCCGGGCGCGATGCCAGAATCCATTCATGCGCCGTGGCATTCTCGCCGGAGGCAACTTCATCGTAGACGCCGTGAAAACGATCGACGTCTGGCCCAGGGAACAGGCGCTCGCGAACATCCGCCGGGAGTACTCGGGATCGGGCGGGTCCTCCTACAATGTTCTGCTTTGCCTCGCGAAGCTGGGATGCGAGTTCCCGCTGGCGGGAATCGGCCGAATTGGAGACGACGAAGCGGGCCGCTCGATCGTCGAGCATTGCCGAAGGCACGGGATCGACGTCAGCCGCCTCATTGTGAGCGCGGAGGCGCCCACGTCGTACACCCTCGTCTTCGTCGTCGAATCGACCGGTCGCCGGACGTTCTTTCATCAGCGGGGCGCCAACGCGCTTCTCGCGGATGGGGATTTCGATTTCTCGGCGTTTGGCGGCTGGCATTTTCACTTCGGCTATCCGCTCCTTCTCGACCGGCTGGATGCCGAGGACGCCGAGTTTGGGACGGCCGGCGCGCGGGTCCTCGCCCGGGCGCGGCGCGCAGGCCTGACCACCTCGGTCGATCTCGTGAGCGAGGATGGCGACCGGTTCGGCGTCGTCGTGCCGCCGCTCTTGAAGCATGCGGATATCGCCTTCATGAACGAGTTCGAGGCTTCCCGTCTGACCGGCCTCGGTCTTTCGGAGCCGAGTCCGAGCCGGGTGCGGGAAGCGCGCGACGCGCTCGGGTTCGCGGGAACGCTCGTCGTTCACTGGGCGGAAGGCGCCGCCGCCTGCCCCCCCACCGGAGAGGTCGAATGGCAGCCCAGCGTGAGGCTGCCGCAGGAGAAGATCGCGAGCGTGGCGGGCTCCGGCGACGCCTTCGCCGCGGGCTACCTGCTCGGCTTCGCCCGGGATCTTCCCGAGCGCGCCCGATTGAGGCTCGGGGTCTGCGCGGCGGCTTCCAGCGTCATGGGGTTCACGTGCACGGACGCGGTCTCTTCGGAGGAAGAATGCTTCCTGCTCGAGGAGACCTATGGGTTCAACCGGCGGCCGTTATCCTGAAACCCGTTCGTAGCCGCGGAGTGGCGGAGGACGAGGTTGAAGGACATGGACCCGCCCCGGTCACTTGGCGGCAGAGATTGGGCACGCTCACACCCATCCCAGGCGCCCCGGTAACCTAGCGTCCGTGAGTCTCATCCTCTTTGCAGCCGCGATCGCCGTTACTCAGGCGCAGGTCCGGCTTACCCCCGGAAAAGTGATCTCCCGTTCCGCCGTCGTCGCGCCCCGCGTCTATACGATCCCGACCAAGGAGGATCTGACCCAGCCGGCGATCCGGATCAGCGGAAACGGGATCACCGTCGACTTCCATCACGCGATCCTCCAGGGCACGCCTCAAACCGCCGAGCCGAACGAGCGGAACGGGCTCGGCCTCCTGATTTCCGGCGAGAACGTCACGGTCAAGAACCTGATCATCCGCGGCTACAAGGTGGCGATCATGGCCCGCGACTGCCCCGGCCTGAAGATCCTCGACACGAACGCTTCCTATAACTGGAAGCAGCACCTCGGCAGCACGCTCGAAAAGGAGGACGAGAGCGACTGGCAAAGCTACCACCATAACGAGAACGACGAGTGGCTCGGCTACGGCGCGGCGATCTACCTGCACGGCTGCACCGGCTTCGAGGTGCGCGGCTGCACGGCGGAGGGCGGCCAATGCGGGCTCATGATGACCCGTTGCGACAAAGGCCTCATCTGGAACAACGATTTCTCCTTCCTCAGCGGCGAGGGCATCGGCCTCTACCGAACCAGCCACTGCCGGATCATGCACAACAGAGTCGATTGGTGCGTGCGCGGCTTCTCCTACGGCGTCTACAACCGGGGCCAGGATTCGGCGGGCATCCTCATCTATGAGCAGTCGAACGACAACGTCTTCGCCTACAACTCGGTGACCCACGGCGGGGACGGCTTCTTCCTTTGGGCCGGCCAGCACACGATGGACACCGGCGAGGGCGGCTGCAACGGCAACCTCCTCTTCGGCAACGACTTCTCCCACGCCCCCGCCAACGGCATCGAGGCGACCTTCAGCAAGAACGACTTCGTGAACAACCTGATGCTGGAGTGCTGGCACGGAATCTGGGGTGGCTACAGCTACGAGAACAAGGTCATCGGCAACGTCTTCGGGCACAACGACGAGGCCATCGCCTGGGAGCATGGGCAGGACAACATCGTCAAGTTCAACACCTTCGCGTATGACAACGTCGGAATCCACACATGGGGCGGCAAGACCGATCCGAACTTCGTATTTGCTCAAAAACGCGGTGGCAGCCCGAACACTAACTGGACGATCACAGGCAACTGGTTCTGGAACGAGCATTCCGCGGCACTTCTCGCCTCGGATACTCATGGAATCAAGTTCGCGAGCAACCTACTTGGCCACGATGGCGCCGACGTGAAGACCGACGGACAGGTGACCGGCCTCGAATCCTCATCGAACTCAGTTGAGGCCGGCATGCCGGCGCCTTTGTCGACAAGTCTGAACCAAGGGGTTTTCACGAACGTTTCCGACTACCTGGCGCGGTTCTATTCGGACTGGGACGCCCATCTAAGATCCGGCCAGTTCGGGATTGGGCAAGACCGCCGTCCCGATCCGGGCGAGAATGCCGCAAAGCCATTCATGCCTAAGCCGCTGCCCGGCGGGCAAGACCCCTTTCTGAAGCCCGGGACCCTGCGCGGCTGGCGCTACATCCTCGTCGACGAGTGGGGGCCATACGATTTCAAGCGGCCGATTCTCTGGCCTCGCGTCCAGGCACCCGGCGCCGGGCACCCGGCACCGGGCGCCCAGTTCGAGATTATCGGCCCCCCCGGCAAGTGGAAGGTGGTCCAGAAGCAGGGCCTGGCGAGCGTGACGCCCGATCACGGCGACATGAAGCCGGGAACGATGATCCACGTCACGTTCCCGGCCGGACAGGCTTCGAACATCAAGCTGACCCTCGAATACACGGGCCAGGCAACCACCGACTACCGGGGAATCGTGACCCCCGCGGGCAAGCCGGTCCTCTTTGGGTACTCCAAGTTCTTCGCTCCGATCGACTGGACGATCCGCTTCTACAAGTGGACCAAGTCGACCGATGCCAGCGATCCCCACGCCGTGCCCGACGGGGCCGCGCTCCAGGAGATCCTCAAGGGTCCGGCCTTGAAGGAGGAGAAGAGCGACCGACTCGAGTTCGCGGGCGGGTCGTTTGACGAAGTGACCGGCAACGATCATTTCATCACCACCGCGGACGGGACCTTCACGATCCAGCCGGGCGACTATGCCCTCGACATGACCTGCGACGACGGGGCCCGGCTCTGGCTCGACGGCAAGCCGCTGATCATGGATTCCTGGCACTATCAGGGCCCGACGCTTTACACGCGGAACGTCCACCTCGGCCCGGGCATGCACAAGATCCGGGTCGAGCACTTCCAGATCGACGGCTACGCGGCGCTGAAGGTGACCCTGCGACCGAAGTAGCATCGGCTTCCAGCCTGGGCCGGCTGGAAGCCGATGCTGCTCCTCGGGATATGCTAGCAGCGATGAACGCATCCACCTACCGCACTCGCATCGAGAAGCTATCCGGCCTGCTTGCCGACGAGGGGATCGACGCATTCTTCGCCACGTCGCCGATCACGATGGGTTACTTCCGCGGCTACCACGAAGGCGGCGGCGAGCGCTTTCTCACGATGGCGGTTAGCCCGGCGGGGATGGTGCGATTGATCTGCCCGGCTTTGTCCGAATCGCAGGCGCGGCGGGTCGGTTTCGACGACATCGCCT
>DATJYD010000112.1:0-2902 GCA_035499755.1 Fimbriimonadaceae bacterium | reverse complement strand
GACGCCGGCTCCGACGCCCGGCGCGTGAAAACTCTAGCCACGCCGATACAAGGTTCACCAGGAAAGTTCAATCTTAATGGCAAAAAGATGTTCATTACGAACGGCGGCTTCGCCAAGCTGTTCGTGATCATCGCCAGGCTGAGCGAGACCGAGTTAAGTGCCTTTCTCGTGGAAAGAGACCAGCCTGGAGTTCAGAACCTTGTACGTATCCCCACTTCCAGCGTCTCCGCGTCCTGGACCTCCGAGTTCGACCTCGTCGGCGCCGTTGGCTGGCACACTCCCGGATCGTTCGAAGAAGTGATATCCCTCCTCTATCGCGGAAGGGTCGGAATCGGGGCGATGGCGCTCGGGATCGCGGAGAAGGCACTTGAAGAAGGCGTCGCGTACTCGAAGCAGCGTTCGCAGTTCAACCGCCGGCTCGCCGACATGCAATCGGTGCAGAACATGATCGCGGAAAGCGCGATGCAGGTCGAGGCCGCCAGGCTCCTGGTCCACAAGGCCGCCTGGATGTTCGATCAGGGAATCCCAATCGTCAAGGAAGCCAGCTACGCGAAGCTCTTCGCGTCAGAAACCGCGACGACGGTTGCCAACCGGATGCTGCAGATCCACGGGGGTCGCGGGCTAACTCGTCAGTTTCTCATCGAGAAGCTCTGGCGGGACGCCAAACTGACGGAGATCGGCGAAGGGGCTTCCGAGATTCAGAAGCTCGTGATCGCGAAGTCGATCATTGGGAAGTGACCGGGTCGGATCTTCGGAGGATCTAACGCGGCTTATGAGCTGTTGCGTGGAGTCCTTCTGAGAGGCGCCGAACCCGGTGCCGGCGACTTTCAGTCGCCGCCCAATCCGAAGGTCGAGATCCTCGGGCTTCGCCCGAGCGGGGGCTGAAAGCCCCCGGCACGGGGCTGACTCCACGTAGCAGTCTCTTACGGGTGCGGGTTCGCAGGCAAGCCCTGGCGCTACGGTGTTGCGCACCAGATGCATGACTCGGAGCGCTAGAGGCGTCCTTCGCGGCTCAGGAGATCGAGGACCCGAAGCACGTAGGATTCGAAAAGCTCCGGCGAGGGCTCCTCGGGCCACTCCGCTCCCCCGTAGCCGCCGAACTCGCCCAGCTTGCCCGTGCAGCGTATCGGGCCTGCATAGCGACCGGTCGACTGAATGCAGACCGACACTTCGACCTCGCCGCAGATGGCGCGAATATCGCCCGGTTTCGTCCAAAGCATGACCGGCATGTCACCGAAGCGAACGACCTTGTCCGGTGCACGCGTCCAATGGGTGAGAGACATTACCTACCCCCTCCCGGCGTCTTCGCAATCTTACGTGAAGCGCACGTAAAGCCGAGTTCGCTCACCGATATTCCGATGGGCGACTCGGCACTCCACCCTACTTCTGCGAAGGTGTCCATTCGAGATTGGACTATGCCTTCATTCTAAGTCTGCTTTCGTGAAATTCGAATGAGAATTCAAGAAGCCCCTAGAGGAGGGTGTTTCGTTGCATGTTGCCTCCTGATCATTGATAGGCAAGCCCCCGGCCGCAACCGCCGTCTTTCCCCAAACCCAAGAACGCCGGTCTCCAAGCATCTCCAGCGTCTGCACGCAAGGCCTACGCTTTTTCGACTTTCTTGCCGTTCACAATACAAGCCCAACGGTGAAGCTCCAAGAGGCAAGAAAGTGGAAAAAGTGCTCTGCAGCCCTGCGCGCAGACGCTGGAGATGCGATCAGTTACTCGTTCTTTGGGTTTGGGGAAAAACGGCTTACCACCCTATTCCAGGTTGCGATCGGCGACCGAGACCGGGGTCCGCGGGTGCGCAGACGCCCCTTTCCTAACGATCGAAGGCAACTCGATGCAAAGCAAACGGCCTTCCTCTGGCCCGGACGATCAGCCGCAGATTCGCCGCGCGCTACCGGGGCGTGGCGGGGCAGCGCTGTTCGTCTCAAATGCGGGCAGGAGGGGCTAGAGGCGGCCTTCTCGGTCGAGGGTCTCCAGGCAGTTCAGCGCGTAGCTCTCGAAATCCTGAGGCGTCGGCTCTTCTTCCCAGGTGTGCCCATGGTAGCCGTAGTCGCCCCGGCTGGAGCGCCCTCGGATCGGCGCCCGATACTCGCCATGGCGCGAGTGAAAGACCTCGATTTCGACCTCGCCGCAGATCGCGCGCAGGTCGCCGGGCTTCAGCCACAGCATGATGGGCAGGCCGCGGTGTCGAGCGACCTTGTCCGGAGCGCGTTTCCATTGCGTCAGGGTGGGCATGTCGATGAATAAAACGCATGGCGCCCCGGGGAAGTTACCGGCAATAGGTCCTTTGGGGCGGCAGCTATGGCGTAGAACTCTCGCCTTAGGATCGCCCGGGCCGCTCTGGGCAGAGGGCCGTTCGTTCCCATCGACAAGAGCCTAAGGCTGACCCGGGGGCGGAGGGGGCTCTTGGAAGGTCTGCGACGTCGTCGGGGGCGCGGCCGGCCCCAGGCTGCTCGCCATCGGGCCGGCGGGACCCGGCTGGACCGGTCCGCCGGGAGCAATTGCGCCGGCCGGCGGGGCGTACTGAGGGCGAGTTCTCCGGGCGCCCGAACCGATCTGGTAGGCTGCGGCGACCCCGATGACCGCGAACACGATGTCGATGATGTCCAGATTGTCCTTTGTGGCGTCCGCTAGATCGGCGAACGTCACCGAGGCCATGGCGCCGGCCGCGGCAGCATCGATTTGAGCGGATGTCTTGCCCTGAGCCTCGGGCATTTGCGCAATCTCGTGCCGAATTGCCGCGGGCAACCCGATTCTTACCGCCATCATCTTTCCGCCGAACATCGACAGGAGCGCGATGATCCCACACAGGACGCCGTTCGTCTGGCCCCGGCCTCCGAGAAAGGCGGAGCCATACCCGACCAGAAACCCAACGCCGGTCGCCATGTACCCGATC
>DATJYD010000111.1:0-3020 GCA_035499755.1 Fimbriimonadaceae bacterium | reverse complement strand
AGGCGATGTGGAAGATCCCCGTCAAGGTCTATCTGAGCCAGATCCCGGGATTCATCATCGACTACTTCACTCAGAAGCGCTGGCGTCGCTGTTCGACCAAACCGAGCCACAACCGCTGGATCACCCACGTTCTTCTGTTCAGCGGCTACGTGAGCATGCAGATCCTCGTCGAGATCATGCTGAAGTCGTTCCAGACCGACGCGGTCTATCCGTTCTATTATCCGCAGCGCCTCTGGGGCTACTACGCGGCGGCGACGCTGCTCTACGGAACCGGCAGCTTTATGATCTCGCGTTGGCGCCAGGCCGAGCCGATGCACGCCAGGAGCGAGTTGAGTGACTGGCTCTTCGTCGGTTTGATCTTCCTTGCCGCCCTGACGGGCATGATCGTGCATATTCTGCGCCTCGGGGACCAGCCGATGGCGACTTATGTAGCTTATGTGATCCACATGGCGGTCGTCGCTTCCCTGATCGTGCTCTTCGTCCCGTTTGGGAAGTGGTCGCATCTTCTTTATCGGCCCCTGGCGCTGTATCTCACCAGCGTCAAGCAAGCCGCGTCCGCAGCTAACGATTGAATCCATGGAGTAAGTCGTGACAACCAATCAAGTCAATAACACCAGCCTCGAACAGCGGGTCGCGCAGTTGGAGGAGGAACTCGCCACTCTGACCGCCAATGCGCCGGAGGACAAGGTCGCGATGGTCGTGATGAGCGGCGATTTCGACCGCATCATGGCCGCGTTCATCATCGCCACCGGCGCCGCCGCCATGTTCGACAAGGTCAGCATGTTCTTCACCTTCTGGGCGATCCCGGCCCTGCGCGATCCGAAGAAAGCGCCGCCCAAGAAGGACTTCATGAGCCGCATGTTCGGCTGGATGCTTCCCAAAGGAACGGGAGCCCTCAAGCTTTCGAAGATGAACATGATGGGAATGGGCACCTCGATGATGAAGGGACTCATGCGCAAGAAGAAGGTCATGGGGCTAGACGAGCTGATCAAGCAAGCCGCCGACTCGGGCGTGGAGATCTGCATCTGCCAGATGAGCATGGAGCTGATGGGCATGCGCGCCGAGGAGATGATCGACTATCCCGGCCGCAAGCTCTGCGGCGTCGCCACGTTCCTCGCGGAGGCCGGCACGAGCAAGTCCACGCTGTTCATTTGATGGCGTTGGGGCGCTGTGTCGAAGTTTTTCGCGTCGTCAACTTCGATGTCATGCCGCGGTTGACATGGGTTTCTACGACCTAATGACACTAGACTTGTCAGATTATGAAATAAGCTGATCGGTTTATGCTTTCTATTGCATCTGTGGCTCTCGGGCGATGACGGCTGGCAACTTGGTCGATTCAAGCCCTGACGGCAATCGAGTTAGATTTCAATCTAATACCTGATTTGAGGATGGGCAGAAGAGGTAATCTATGAGTGGGAACCCCCTCCCGTGGACATCGAAACTCTCTTCAATCGACATCGCGATGCCGTCTACCGGCAGATCTTGCGAGTTTGCCACGGACACCGGGAAGACGCGGAGGATGCCTTGGCCGAGGCTCTGTTGGCGGCCCTCCGGGCGTCGGCGGAACTGAGAGAGGAGCGCTCGTTCCGGGCCTGGCTCACGACCATCGCAACGCGAGTCTGCCTGCGGATGCGCAGGAGCGATCTGGTGGAGTTGGTGAGGCTTTCCTTGCCCGAGATCTCCGATCTCGTGGCGTCCAATGGGCCGCTGCCCGACGAAGAGGCCGAGCTTCGCGAGTTCAAGGAGTTCGCTCTCCGAGTGCCCTCGATGTTGTCCACGCGTTACCGCGCGGCTTACATCGAGGTCGACCTGAACGGGTGTTCGATCCAGGAGATGGCGAGGCGTTGCGGAATCACGGTTGCCGCGGCGAAGAGCCGCTTGCGGAGGGCGAGAAAGATGGTCCGGGCGCGCCTCGACTCGGTCGTTACCGGGCAGTCGGCCACGGGCGGAGCATGTGAACGCGTCCCCGCCTGACGAGTTCTCGTGATGTGGGGCATGGCTCGGCGACGACTCATGGATCGTGTTCTTGACACGGGAGACCAGTAGTTGGGAAAGTGCGACCAGGAAAACGCGAGATGCGTCGCGAAATGTCGCCCTTCGTCCTTTGTGAGAATCCACCGAATCGATGTTAAAGAGACGGAGACTCTATTGCGGTATTCAGCGCAATGCCGGCTCTGTCTTGACTCCGACCTGCATCTTGCCGCCTCCTGATTGGTGGACGATACTTGGTCTCAAACGCGTGCGCCAGGTATTGGGATAGCTCGCCTTATAAGGGGAACCGGTGTCGTTCGACGGAGATTTCTATGCAGAGCTATCGCAATTCGGCTCGATCCCGATTGGCGGCCTTGGCGGCCATCGGCGTCTTCGGGCTCGTTTCGTCCAGTCACGCCACGGAGGGTTACTTCAGCCACGCGTGGGGCACGGAGGGCAAGGGGCTTGCCGGTGCCTGCCTCGCCTACGTGGAAGGGACTCTCTCAGGCGCGGCGAACCCGGCGTCGGTCGCGTTCGTCGGGAAGGAGTTCGACGTGGGACTCGACGTCTTCATGCCGTATCGTCACTACGACGCCGCTTCGGCATCCGCCGGCTTCCCGATCGAACCTGGCCGCGTCAACAGCACGGAAGACATCTTCTTGATTCCCAGCATGGGCTTTAACATCCCCATGAAAGACGGTGCGAGCTCGTTTGCGCTCCTGTTCTACGGTAACGGGGGAATGAACACGAACTACAAGTCGGGCGTGTTCGGCGCCGGGCCCGCAGGGGTGAACCTCGAGCAAGCCTTCTTCGCACCGACCTACGCGCGGAAAGTTGGCCCGTCGACCTCCGTCGGGGTGGGCCTCCTCTTGTGCTACCAGGAGTTCAGCGCGAACGGTCTCGCGAACTTCGCCGGCTTCTCCAGCGATCCGACCCACCTCAGCGACCGCGGGAACGATCAATCCGAGGGCATCGGAGTCCGGCTGGGAGTCCTCCATAACGTGAACGACAAGCTCTCGGTGGCGGCTTCCTGGCAGCCCAAGATATCG
>DATJYD010000110.1:0-3033 GCA_035499755.1 Fimbriimonadaceae bacterium | reverse complement strand
CGTCGCCGGCATGGTCACGGTTGGCATGGGTCTCATCGGCGCGACTCTGATCCTCTGGATCGGCGGCCCGGGCGCGATGACGCTCTTGATCGGCTTCGGTTTCGGCGGCTCGCTCGCCGCGCTCTTCATGCGCGTCGGAGGCGGCATTTTCACCAAGGCTGCGGACGTGGGCGCCGACCTCGTCGGCAAAGTCGAAGCCGGAATTCCCGAAGACGACGCCCGCAACCCTGCCACCATCGCGGACAACGTCGGAGATAACGTCGGCGACTGCGCCGGTATGGCGGCCGACATCTTCGAGTCTTACGAGGTCACCCTCGTCGCCGCGATCGTTCTCGGCGCCGCGACCTCCGCGATCTTCGACACTCAGACTTGGATGCGGCTGATCCTCTTCGCGCTCATGGCTCGCGGTATCGGCATTATCGCCTCGATGATCGGAATCCTCTGGGTTCGAGGAAATGACGACGTCAACGCCAATCCTCTGACCGCGATCCGGAAAGGCTTCTACGCTTCCGCGATCATCGCGCTGATCTTCACCGCGGGACTCGCCTACTACATGATGGGCGGCGCCAAAAACCCGATCCTCACAACGAAGCTGACGACCGCCAACCAGCTTCGTTTCCAGGATGCGATGGATATCCTGGCCGCCCGTAATGCCTTCGCCGCCGATAAGGAGCCGGCCTACAAGGTTCAAGCCAAGGATATCGAAAACGATCCGTCGCTGAAGAGCCTCCACGTGCCGCCGTTTCCTCCCGGCACCCCCGGCGATCCCAAAGAAAACTACATTGGCCAAATGCTGACGCAGTTGGGGCAAGTGAAGCCGGAGGACCTCCAGGGTGTGACGCCCCCAAGTTTGGAGGGCTACCACCCGGTCACGCTGGAAATGGCCCAAAGGATGAGTATCTCCCTGCCTGATTCGGAACTGAAGCCGATCAAGCCGGGGGCCCAGCCGAATCCGACCGCCCATGTCGATCTCGCCGACGCGATCAAAGCGGGGCGCCTCGATCTCGTCATCGCCGAGGTGACTTTCGCCCGACCCGCGCCTCAGGGCGGTGCTCCCCAGCCGCCGCAGACGAGCACGATCGGTCCGATCTCTCAAGCAGTGCTGAACCAGGACGTCGACAACATGTTGAAGACTGGCAGCAGGACAACGATCCAAAAGACGATTCCCGTAACGCTGTACGCGAACGAAGCCGGCGAGCTTGCCGCCGTCGCTTCGCAGATGCCGGACGACGCTAGCCGGCTGGTGCCGGTGCAGTACACGCCGGCCAAGGCGGCGGACGTACCCACGACTCCGCCAACCGGTCCGAACGCGCCGGCCGCGCCACCGACGCTCCAGGCGGACGTGGCCTTCGCCGAAACCGATCCGGTGCCGTGGTACGCGTTCTTGATCGCGGTCGGCTTCGGTGTGCTGATGGCGTTCGCCATCGAAGCCCTCACCGACTATTACGTGTCAACCCACAAGCGTCCAACCCAGGAGGTCGCGGGCGTCTCCAGCGCGGGTCCGGCCCCGATGATCATTCAGGGCTTCGCCTATGCCTGCGAGTCGAGCGTCTTCATGGTCCTTGCGATCGTGGTCGCCCTGCTCGTGCCGCTCTACCTGTTCAATCCGGTCTCTTTTGGCTCACCGATCCTGAGCTTCTACGGGATTGCGCTCGTCGGTCTTGGACTCCTCACGACGACCGGATTCGTCCTTGCCATGGACACCTTCGGGCCGATCTCCGATAACGCTCAGGGCGTCTACGAGATGTCAGGCGAGGGTCACGACAACGAGTACGGCCAGAAAGCGGTCGGGCGTCTGGACGCGGCGGGCAACACGACGAAGGCTCTCACCAAGGGCTTCGCGATCACGACCGCCGTGGTCGCTGCCGTCGCTCTGTTCCACTCCTATCTGGACAGCGCCCACCTTAGCATCGCGGGGTTGCGCATCGACGTTCCCGAGATCTTCCTCGGGCTCCTCATCGGTGGCGCCGCGCCCTATCTCTTCTCGGCGTTCGCGATCAACGCGGTGGGAAGGGCCGCCTTCCAGCTCATCAACGAGGTGCGCCGCCAGTTCAAGGCCGATCCCGGAATCATGGCCGGAACCAGCCGCCCGAACTACGGCGCCTGCGTTTCCATCGTGACGGCGGCGGCCCAAAAGGAGTTGCTCGGGCCCGGAATCCTCGCGATCTTCCTGCCGATCGCGGTTGCGTTCGGCTTTTCGATCGGGAAGGCTCCGACCTTCGTCGACGGCAGCTACTACAATCTCGCCGGCGCGGAAGCCCTAGGCGGATTCCTCGCGGGAGCGATTCTGAGTGGCCAGCTCATGGCGGTGCTCCTCGCGAACTCCGGCGGAATGTGGGACAACGCGAAGAAGATCATCGAGGACGGCCTCTACGGCGGAAAGGGCAGCGATGCCCACAAAGCCGGCGTCGTCGTCGATACGGTCGGCGATCCGTTCAAGGACACCGCCGGCCCGGCGATGAATCCGCTGATCAAGGTCATGAACTTGGTGGCGCTCCTCCTCGCGCCGGCGATCATCAGGCCGGTCGGAATGGGCGTACAGGTTGGAGTCGCCGGTGGCGCCGTGATCCTCCTCATCATCTCGATCTTCTTCTCCAAGCGAGGCTCCCTCAGCACGGAAATGATGAAGGTGTCGGCGACGGTGCAGGCCGAATCGCCGGCCCTCACCGAGTCGGAAGGCGAGCCGGTACCGAAGCCGAAGAAGCGCATCACCGTCGAAGAGACGAACGACCAGAGCTAGTCCTTCCCGCACCAAAACCCTCGCCGCGCCGTTTGGGGCGGTGAGGGTTTTTCAATTAGTGCCCCAGGTCGGGTCTGGAGGTTGCGACTCCAGTGCCCTTTCGAAGGATGCCGCGCCCACTTTGCTCCAGCCGATTCCGTATTGCAGGCTTTGTCAGTTACAATGCTGCTCATGGCAAAGAGCGAGGACGATATCCGCGGCACGAAGGCTGCCCGCGCGGAATTAGCAAAACGGGGCGTAGACGTCACGTTGGCGGACCTAAGGGTGACGCACGGGACGCTACACATCCGGGG
>DATJYD010000109.1:0-4928 GCA_035499755.1 Fimbriimonadaceae bacterium | reverse complement strand
AGTGGGAAGGCGCGGAACATTTCGATGGCCTCATCCGCCGACTCAAGCTCCAGAGCCTTCCTCTCCCCCTGGACGAGTTGCACGACCTTGCCCCCCATCACGTCGATGCAGGGAATCACGGCGGGGTATGCGTCTTTCCGTTTTTCCAAGTCCCAAGTTCCCGTTTCAAGGCTTAAATATGCGACTCCAAACTCCGAGGGCTAGACTCTCACCTCGATTCCTGCCTCCGCGAGCCGCGTCTTGACGGTCGCAATCGAGCAGGTCTCGTAATGAAAGATAGAGGCGGCGAGAGCCGCATCGGCGCCGGCCTTCGAGAAGACGTCCACAAAATGAGCCGGCTCGCCGGCCCCGCCGGAGGCGATAACCGGTACCCGAACCGAGTCCGCTACCCTCTTCGTTAGGGGGAGATCGAATCCAGTCTGAACGCCATCCGTGTCCATGCTCGTGAGAAGAATCTCCCCACAGCCAAGCTCCTCCCCGCGAATGGCCCATCCTACCGCGTCGACCTCGGTGGCCAGCCGCCCGCCGTTGAGAAACACCCTCCAACTGGAGGAGGGGGAAGGGGGTGGAGGTTCCGGAAGGCGCTTCGCGTCGATCGCCAGGACCACGGCCTGGGCGCCGAAGGCGTCCGAGAGCTCCGTGATTAGCTCCGGCCGGCGGACCGCCGCGCTGTTCACGCTCACCTTGTCGGCTCCTGCGTGGAGGAGCCTCTTGGCGTCCTCGACCGAGCGGATACCTCCGCCCACGGTCAGCGGCACGAAGACCCGCTTCGCGGTTTCTTCCACGACGTGGGCCATCGTGTCACGCTGCTCATGAGTCGCCGTGATATCGAGAAACACGATCTCGTCCGCGCCTTCGTCGCTGTATCGCTTGGCAAGCTCGACCGGATCGCCCGCATCCTGGAGGCTGACGAAGTGGACGCCCTTGACGACCCGCCCCTCCGCCACGTCCAGGCATGGCACGATGCGCTTCTTCAGCATGAGCGGCACCATTCCCACAGCAGTTCAAGACCGGCCTCTCCCGACTTCTCGGGATGGAATTGGACGCCGGCCACGTTGGCCCGCTTGACCATCGCCGAGAACGGGACCCCGTACTCGCAAATTCCAGTTGTAAAAAACCCGACCGGCGCGTAGAAGCTGTTCGCGAAGTAAACCACGACGTTGCCGCCGCTCTTCAGCACAACATCGTTCCAGCCCATGTGAGGCACTTTCGGAACGCCGGCGAAGCGCTTGATCTGGCCGGTCAGAAGCCCAAGACCGCGAACGTCGGGAGCCTCCTCGCTGGATTCGAACAACGCTTGCATTCCAAGACAGATGCCGAGGAGGGGGGCGCCTTCGGCTGCTTCGGCAACGAGCCGTTCCGTCATCTGGGATTCTCCCAAAGAGTGCAGCATCTGTCCAAAGTGTCCGACCCCCGGCAGCAGAATCCCGTCGGCGCCAGCCATGTCCGCCGGCAGTTTCGCGATCTTGTACTCGGTCCCAAACAGATCGAGAGCGTTGCAGACGGAATGCAGATTCCCCGCCCCGTAATCGACGACTGCGATCAAGGGCCCCTCCGATTTAGGGATGGCCGGGTCGCGCGTCGGACACTGGAGATCTCAAAATCGAACTCCCAAGCGCCAAACTCCAAATTCACAGCAGCCCCTTCGTCGAAGGAAGCTGGTCCTTCAATCGTTCGTCGGTAGAGCATGCGTACCTGAGGGCGCGCGCGAAGCCCTTGAAGATCGCCTCGACCCGGTGGTGGCTCGATCTGCCGTACATCACCTTGACGTGCACGTTGCCTTTGATGGCGCGGGCGAAGCCCTCGAAGAAGTCAGGAAGCAGTTCGACCGTGAGCCCGCCGACTTGTCGCGCCCGAACGCCGTCGCTGTACACGGTTGCCGCGCGTCCGCCGAGGTCGAGGGCTACGACGGCGAGCGTCTCGTCCATCGTCTGCACGAAATAGCCGGCCCGATTGATGCCTTTGCGATCGCCAAGCGCCTGCGAGAACAGCTCGCCGAGAGCGATCCCCACGTCCTCGACCGTGTGGTGCTGATCCACTTGCAGATCGCCCTTGGCCCGGAGAGCCAAGTCGAAGCCGCCATGCTTCGCGAACAGCTCGAGCATGTGGTCGAAGAACCCGATTCCGGTCTCGACCTCGTATCGCCCGCTCCCGTCGATGTTGAGTGAAGCGCGAATCTGGGTCTCGGTCGTCAGCCGTTCGATCTTGGCCGCTCTCAACGTCGCACCCCCGGCGAACCACTATCCCGTGCCGAGAGGGTCGATTTCAGTGGGTCGAGACGCGCGACCTCTTCTTCGGATACTCCGCTCCCACTCCGAAAGGACGTCAGAGCGATGCCGCAATTCCGCGGCACAAGACGTCGAACCTGCGCTCTCACGTGAACAAGCCCTCCATCACTTCGACGAATCGCGTCATCTGATCCGGAGGCCCGGCCGTGACTCTAAGCGCCCCGGGGATCTCGTGCCGGCGGTCGCGAATGAGAACGCCGGCATCCCGGCAGCGGCGAAGGCACTCGTCCGAACGCTCACTGGCATCGAAGAGAACGAAGTTCGCCTCGCTCGGCCACCGCCGCACGGCCAGACGGTCGAGCGCCGCCTCGACAACCTGCCGGCCAACCAACGCCTGGGAGACGTAGCGCGAGGTGTAATCCAAGTCCTTGATCGCCTCGGAGGCCGCGAGGGCAGCGAGCATATTGACGCTGTAGGGAGACTGGGCCTTGCGCATCGCCGCCGCGTTGCCGGCATTCGAGAAGAGGCATCCCATCCGCATCGCCGCCATCCCGTAGGCCTTGCTGAAGGTCCGACTGACAAAGAGGTTGTCGAAGCGCTTCAAATGGGGAAGCATCGTCTGGCCGTGGAATTCGAAGTAGGCCTCGTCGATCAGCACGCAGGCATCCGGCGCCGTCTCCAGGATTCGCTCGATGTCTTTCAGAGAGATCGGCGTTCCCGTGGGGTTGTTGGGATTGGCGAGCAGCAGAGCCTTCGTCTTCGCAGTTCGAGCGGCAAGCAACCGCTCCACGTCGAAACTCAAGTCCCAACCCCGGCCTCGCGTCTCTTCTCTGTTGTCTTTTCCGTACGGGACTTCCACCACGGCAGCCCCCGCGACCTCCGCGTAGAAACGATACATCGCGTAGCTGGGGTTCATGACGATCACCTCGTCGCCCGGCTCGACGAAGGTGTTGACGAGAACTTGGATGGCTTCGTCGGTGCCGTTGGTCAGCAGCATTTCTGCATCGGCGACTCCGAAGAAGCCGGCGAGGCGAAGACGCGCTTCCTCGTAGTCGGGATAAGTAGCGAGCAGACCCTCCGTCACGGCTTTGCGGAGGAACTCGGCAATCCTCGGCGAGCAACCGACCGTGTTCTCGTTGAAGTCGAGGCGCAGCCGGTCGTGACGGCCGCCGGTCGGCGGCGAGTAGGGGCGCATGCGCATCACCGCCGCGCGAGGCTCAGGCATCCATCCTCCGGGTCGCTGCGCCTGCTCGATCGGCCCGACCCAACCGGACCTCGATGGATCGCGCATGCCCCTCCAGACCCTCCGCCCGAGCGAGAGTCGTCGCGGCGACGGTCACATTCTTCAGGGCTTCCGCCGTTAGCTCCTGCGTCGTAATGACCTTGACGAAGTCGAGCACGGATAGCCCTCCGTGCAGCCGCGCCGCGCCCGCTGTCGGAAGCACGTGGTTCGGCCCGGTCGAGTAGTCGCCGGCGGCTTCGGGGCTATTGGGACCGAGAAAGACGCTTCCCGCATGCCTGACTTCCGAGATCAAAGCCGGATCGTGCAAGCATAGATGCTCCGGCGCGACTCGATTGGAAAGCTCCATCGATTCCGCATCCGAAGCAGTGACGATGATCGCGCTGTTGGCGTCGATCGCCTTCCGTGCGGTTTCGCCGGTGGGCAGGTCGGCAAGCTGCCGTTCCACTTCGCCGGCCACCCTTTCCGCCAAGGACCGCGAGGTCGTGAGGAAGAGCGAGGCGGCGTCGGGGTCGTGCTCGGCCTGGGCCAGCATGTCGGCGGCGATCCATGACGGCTCGCCTTCGTTCGCGACGATCAGCACCTCGGTCGGTCCGGCGATGAAGTCGATGCCCACTTCGCCGGCGAGCAGCTTCTTCGCGGCCGTGACATAGATGTTGCCGGGACCGACGATCCGGTCCGCACGCGCGATCGTCTCCGTGCCGAAGGCGAAGGCGGCGATCGCCTGGGCTCCGCCCAGCTTGGCGACCTTCGTGACTCCGCACAATGCCGCCGCGGCGTAGGTTTCGCGGTTCGCCTTGGGCGTCGTGACCCAGACGTTCCGGACTCCCGCGACGAACGCCGGCACGGCGGTCATCAAGACGGTAGAAGGCAACGGATAGCGGCCGCCGGGAATATAGCAGGCGACGGTGTCGAGAGGCCGCACGATCTGGCCGACGACGTGGCCCGGGGCGATCTCCCGACTCCATTCCTTGGGCATCTGGAGCCGGGCGAATGCCTCGATATTCGACTTGGAGGTCTCGACGGCTAGCCTGAACTCCGGCGCGATGTCCCGGGCAGCCAGGTCCAATTCGGCCGGATCGGCAACCAACCCGCCAGTCAGCCGGTCGAACTTGCTTGCATAGAAAGAAAGAGCGGCGTTGCCACGGGTCCGAACGGCTTCCAAGATCGGCCTGACCACCTCTTCGGCCTCGGCCATGCGCACGGCTTTTCGTTCGAGAAGCGGCCCGGCTTCCGCCGGCGACAAGATGCGGATCATTCGCGCGCCCCTTGGCGAGAGATCGGCATCGGGGCGTCTTCCGCCGGGTAGCCGGCCTCCCTCCTTTGAGGGCCTGCCCCGGTTCCATCGGGGAGAGGCTGCGAGTGGTTGTGCTCGAGTGCCCCAACACCCCGACACACGTCTTCCATAAGGCCCTCCCTCGTCACAGCACGATCTTGTTCAGGGGATACTCGACGATGCC
>DATJYD010000108.1:0-4739 GCA_035499755.1 Fimbriimonadaceae bacterium | reverse complement strand
TGGACGCGGTTTTCGCGGGCTTTTGTTCGAGAGACTGGCCCTGGTCGGGAACATTCAGCGCCTCCGGATCCTGCGAAATCAACTGAACGCGATACTCCACCACCGAGGGGTTCTGGAGGGCAACCGCGGCAAGACGGACATCCGGGGTGTTGTAGCTTTCCAGGACGTGAGCCATCGGCGTTTCGCCGTTGAACAAGATGGTAATTCCATGCACCGTATACGGCTCGGGCGCGCCGGCGAAGGCCTGGATGATGGGAGCGATGCGGAGGATGCCCTTGTCTCGCTCGATGACGCCGTTGGTGGCAAACGTCGCTCGGGTTGGACTCAGGCCGGCTTCGATCTGGGAGGTCCCAACGAGAAGGCCCCGGGCGGGCACGCCGATCAGGGCGCACATCTTCTGCACCTGGGCACGGAGAAGATCCGCCGGATAGTCGGGCTTTACCGCGGTGACCTCGAACAGGTCGGCGCCCGAGAGCTCGTGCTTCTTGACCTGAACGATGATGTCCGGCTTGGCGACGTCGAACACCGACCGGCCGGAGGCGGCGTCGGCGGAATCCAGCGCAAAGTGAAATACGGAATCCCACACGCCCGGCGGGGACTGCCCGGCCGCAACTCCGAAAAGGAAGAGAAACGCCAACAGGAATCTCATCTATCGACTTAAGGTACCGCGCCCGAGGCGAATAGAAGAAGCGCCCTTGCCCGATCCTCTTCGGCGGGGGGCAGCGCCGGGGGCGGAAGGACCTCTGGCCGATGCTCGGAGGGGCCGGAGGGCCGATTCGAACGATCGTCTTCGAGGCGGCTAGAGCAATTGGCGAAACCGGGAACTTTTCCGCGCCGTATCAGTTCGAAATTACGCGAACTAACTGGATGACAGATGCCGACTAATGCATGGTCTCATCCATGCCGAAGATGGCGTAAGGGTTTTAACCCATTGAGGATTGGATTCCTGCTATACTGCCGGGATTCTAAAAAGGGAAACGCGAAGAACGGAATGAACGAATCGCAAGTGGTCTCCGCTGTCGAGGCATCGACCGGCGTAGCTTTAACCCCTGAGGGTTACGCCTCACTCCAACACGAGTTGGAGCACCTTACTACGGTCAAACGCCCTGAGATCGCGGAACGAATCCGCGAGAGCTTGCAGCATGGCGAGTTCAGCGAGGACAACAGCGAACTCGACGAAGTCAAGTTCGAACAGGCCATGGTGGAAAGCCGGATCGCCGAGCTGAAGACGATTTTCGGCAACGCGCACGTCCTCGAGGACGGAGCGATTCCCACCGACCATGTGGGGCTGGGGACTCGCGTGACGGTCAGCGATCTCGAGTATGGTGACGAATTTGAAGTTCGCGTCGTGTCCAGCGTCGAGGCCGACCCGAGTCGGGACCTAATCAGCAACGAATCCCCGATGGGAACGGCGCTGCTCGGCCATACGCCGGGCGAGATCGTGGAGTGCGAGACTCCGGACGGCAAGAAGAAGTTCAAGATCGTTTCCGTCGCCCATTGATCGAGGAGGCTGCTTCTTTGCATTGGCGCAGCCCAACCCTCATCCTGCATCCTGAGGCGAGTGGAACGAGCCTGCAGGTGAAGGACCTCGGATTCCTCCGCCCGCGTACGGATCCGAGACCCCAACCGCCGTCATTCCCCAAACCCAAGAACGCGGTCTCCAAGCATCTCCAGCATCTGCACCAGAGGCTGTCATTTGAGATTTGAGATCTGAGATTTGAAAGGGGGAAGATGTGGGGAGCGGGCGGGCGCGGATCACGATACAAGCCCGGCGTTGACGTTTCCAAGTGGCAAGAAAGTTGAAGAGTGCCCCGCAGCCTTGCGTGCAGACCCTGGAGATGCGATCAGTCACTCGTTCTTGGGTTTGGGGAAAGACGGCTCACCAACCCCTTGTTCCAGGTTGCGATCGGCGGGTGAGAGCGGGTCCGAGGGTTTGCCCCCTACAGCACTTCTAATCATCGAAGGACCCAATGCAAAGCAGCGACTTTCTGGGCCATGTTCTTGGATGTGGCCAGGCCGCGCCCGGCAGTATCGAGATCAGACGCCGGCCAATTCGGGAACCGAGGGCTCCGAAGACTCCGGCTGGGCGCGTAAGGAATTCAGAAGCTTCTTCAGCCATTCATGGCGGGCTTGGCCGAGGTGCATCAGATTCTGATAGGCGACGACCCGCGGGCTCGACGAGCCCTTGGACGTGATGACATCCACATCCCGCTGGAGATCCTGGATGAAGATCTTGCTCTCCTGGAGCCAGCTCTTGACCACCCGTACCTGGTCGGCATGCTTCAACCGGAAAAGAAAGTAGCACCGCGTTCGGAGCGGATCGACGAGAAAGGCCATCTCGGTTCGGTCGGGGGGGAAAGTCAGCCAACTGACGAGGCTCGCCTCCCCCTGAGGAGTGAGCTCATATTCGGTTCGTTCCCGGTTCGGAACGCCGACTCGACGGGCCTCGCGCACCAAGCCGTCCTTCTCGAGCCTTCGCAGAACCCGATAGACGGAGCCGCTCTCGGCGCTCCATCTGCCGCCTCGCATGCGATTCATTTCCTTCCGCATCGCGTAGCCTGAACTGATGTTCTCGCCAACCATGGCGAGAATCAAGTATTCGAGCTCGCTGTAGGGCCCTGCGTTTGCCATATTCTCTTGTACAGCACTCGCCATAGAGTGCCACGCTCTATTTCCTCCCGCGGTGTACTGTAGCAAGAACATGCGCGTTCATGGAAGCCATGCATGCAACAATTGCGGTTCTTTTGGCGGTAAAGGCCTCCATGCGCGCATGCAGGGCCAACATTCCTGCCGGGAATCCTCGAATGTAGAGGTAGAATAATTGATCCCCCGCCGCTTCGCAGCGGACGACTACGCCATGAGCACGAAGGACGACAGCCAACCAAGGCCAAAGCTACCGAGCACGATCGCGACTCCCAAGTTCAAGCGTGGCTTGAAGGGCTTTCTCACGGATGTCAGCCGCGAGATGAAGAAAGTGCATTGGCCAACCCGGCGGGAAACGAACCGACTGACCTTCGTGGTGCTCACCCTATGCATCCTCATCGCGGTGATGCTTCAGTTGATGGGCTGGTTCGCGGATACGATTATTGCAATCCTGACCAAGGGACGCGTTTAGAGAGATGCCAAAGAGCTGGTATGCGGTTCACACGATCGCCGGACACGAGAACAAGGTTCGCGAGGTGCTGACTCGCCGAGCCCAAGTCGAAGGATATTGGGGAATGGACATCTATGAGATCCTTATCCCCACCGAGAAGGAGCTTCAGACAAGGAACGGAAAGCGCTACGAGATGGACCGCAAGGTCTTCCCCGGCTACATCCTTATCCAGATGCAGATGACCGACGACACCTACAAGCTGGTGAAGTCGACGAGCGGAGTCACCGGGTTCGTGCAGAGCGGCAACAAGCCGGTCCCTCTCGAAGAATTCGAAGTTCGGCGAATCATGCAGAACCTCGAAGCCTCCAAAGAGGCGCCCAAGGTGTCTTGGCAGAAGAGCGACGCCATTCGGGTCGTCGAAGGACCGTTCAGCGACTTCAGCGGTAAGATCGAAGAGGTCAATCCGGAGAAGGAGACCCTCAAGGTTCTGATCAACATCTTCGGCCGGGACACCCCGGTCGAACTGAAGTTCGACCAGGTTGAGAAGCTGTAGAGCGTTCTGTCTCCGGCTAGGAGTCCGCGTACACTGATCTGATCCGCCCGACCCCTATCGAGCCAGGTGGGGCGGAGGCTTCGGCCCGAACTTCTGCAGCGCGGCCCACGCGCCGCCCGCGATCACAAGGCCGCCGATCAAAGCCCATAGCGCACCGAACATGGTCCGCGCCGGCTTCTCCTTGGTCGCCTGCATGGTGTCTTCGTTCGACTTAAGAACGCCGGGGGCGTCGACTCCGGCCGCGCCGACACCCGAGTGCTGAGCAACGATCTGGGCCGCGCCGGGGTCGACGCTGGATTCGGGGGAATAGCCGGACTGGCCGGTCTTGTCAGGCACCGAGCCGATCGCGCCTTGGCTCTTCTGCAGGGACTGCATTTGCTCCATCTGCTGTTGGGTCGGCGAGGCGACGGGATGGAGGCCCTTGCGAGGATCCTTGAACATCGCGCCGGAATAGACGAATGCGGCAAGCAAGAGGAGGATGGCTGCTGTTCTCATGGTGGTTAGTTCTGGAAGAGGAATCCGCGGTCCTGCCAGGTGCTGCGGAGCATCACCGGGCTTCGAGGAAGATCGATGTCGATAAGAGGCGTCTTGCTGATCTCGCGCTCACGAATCCGAGAGTCGTAGTTCATGACCATCGGAAGCGACCACACGACCATCGCCTCGTCCTTGCTGATGATCGAGCCGTTGAACTGCACGCCGGCGCCGCCGGTTCCGATGTTTCCGCCGCCGAGGAAGTTCGTGTAGACGACGGCGTCGATCTGGTTGACCGGAGAGGCGATGCTGTGGAGATAAGCGTTGCCCATGACGCTCTCGTACTCGGGGAATCCCGTCGAGTCGATCGCGGTGGCATTGAACGGGGGAATCCAGTTGCCGTTCTCGTCATACCGGCCGTGGGTGAACGGCGGCGTCATGTAGGCAAGCGGATAGGGATTGCCAAAGGTCGAGGGATCGCCCATCATGACCGAACCGCGAGCCGCGAGCGCGAGGATGTCGGCCTTCTCGTTGCTGTTGTCGATGGTCGTCTGATTCGTCCCTTCGAAGTTGGGCGGGTTCTTGTAGATGATCGAGCCCACGATGTGCACGTTGCGCCCG
>DATJYD010000107.1:0-11203 GCA_035499755.1 Fimbriimonadaceae bacterium | reverse complement strand
GGCCAAGCTCGAAATAAGTGTAGGTCAGGTTTTCCGAGGCGGCGGTCGTCAAGGAATCCAAGGTCATAGGACGGTGCTCCAAAAGAGAGCCACGCCGACCTTTGATCGCGTGCCGAGAACTCCGATGGATATCCGATTGTCGAGTCGCCGTCCGATGAAGAGGTCCGTCCCGCGAGGCGTGATGAGGAGCGTGGAAAAGGCATTGCCCTCGCGGTCGAACTTGAACAGATCCAAGCCGGCTGCGAGATCGAATCCGTCGATCGAGTTGGCGATCCCGCCGATTCGGATGGTTGGTGCGTAGATCCGGGGCGGCGGGATGAAGTCCTTGCCGGAAAACTCCGCCCCAAAGAAATTGCCCACTTCCCGGAGCAGCCGGCGCTCGACGAAGATGCCGCCGTAATGGCCGGTGTCGAGGAAGAGCGTTTTCGGATTCCCAAGCGCGTGGATCAACTCTTCGGTGGATGCACGCGGCATGACCGTATCGTAGTTGGCGCCGACAACGAACGCGGTCCCACTCTTCCGTGCTTCAACGAATGGCAGCGGTTCGATGGGCGCGAGGGCCTTGCGGAGCTTATCTTCCGTGTAGCCTTCATGCCGGAGGACTTCCTTTTCGCGGACTGTGCGAGAGCTGGTCCAAATGATCCTGGCGAGATCGACGCCGCCGAGCACGAAGGTGGCATCGACGAATCGCTTATCGACGCCATAGGCCATGGTGGCGACAATTGCTCCGAGGCTCGAACCGGCGATACCGACCCGCGTGTGGTCGAACTCGGGCCGAGAATCGATCCAGTCCGCGGTGCGGCGGACGTCCCAGATCGACTGAATCATGTTCTGCGTAATCAGGTCGGGATCCGGCTCCAGCGCTAGCTCCCCCGATTCATAGCCCGGGGGCGTACGGGAAAGGTGGTAAGGCAAAGTCACAAGGATCGCGGCAATGTCGTGCCGGTTGAGCTCAGCTCCCAACGCACGCTCGACCTTGAGATCGCGAGTGCCCCAGTAATGAAGAACGATCACGGCGGGGACTGGGCCACTCGCTTGCGCAGGCATCAGGATGTGCAAGGGGACGACATTGTTCGCCGGATAAGGCGTCTCCATCGCGCTCGGAAAAGTCTCGGTGTATTCGACTTCGGTCGCCGAACGGTCGATCTCCTTCCAATCCGGGAACGTGATCGGAGGCGGCGGTTGGGCGACTTGCGGAGTCTGCGCCAAAGAGAGGCATGCCCCGAGAAGGAGCGCGCACAGCATGATAACCGTTCTGAAGGATCGCTTGGCCATCTTGGATGGTCTGGATTCGCTGCTTGTCAGTTTAGACGCGAAAAGAGGATACGGCAATCGCTGCTTGTGTTGTTTCTGAGGGGCTCTTCTTCGGAGTGCGGAAGCGAGTTCCCGCCGTAATCATCTCGAAGACCGGGAAGCTAAACTGAACCGTGCTGGGGTTAAGCCGGTGATTACTTTCGAGGAGGCGATCCGGATCGTCGACGGGCAGACTCAAGCGATCGGCAAAGAGATCGCCCTCACTGCCCTTCGCGGCAGAGTGCTCGCGGGCGACGTTCACGCGGCCTTCGATTCGCCTCCGTTCGACAATTCCGCCGTGGACGGCTATGGCCGCCGCGCCGAGGATCTTGGAAAAGAGGCTCTCCCCCTTTGCGGATCCGTCCAGGCCGGCGACGACGGCCGCTTGGTCGTTCCCGGCGGAGCCGCGGTTCGAATCCTGACGGGAGCGCCCGTACCTCCTGGCGTCGCCGCGGTTTCGATGCAGGAGGATTGCGTCGAATCGGACGGGATTGTGCGCTTTCGAGAAGCTTCCGAGCCCGGCGACAACATCCGCGCGGCGGGTTCCGATTTCAGGAAGGGCGACCTTCTGCTCAGGCAGGGAACGCGGCTCAATTCGGCCGGTTGCGGCCTCCTGGCAAGCGCGGGAGTGACCGCAGTCGAGGTCACGACCCGGCCTCGGATCACGATTTTAACAACGGGAAACGAATTGGTCGAGCCGGAAAAGGCGCTCGCCGCCGGCCAGATCTACAACTCTAACGCGGTGGCCCTCCAGGAGTTCCTTCGCTCGCTCTCGGCGCGGGTTCACCTCCGCCACTGCCCCGACGATCCTGAGGCGATTCTCACCGAGGCCGCGATCAGCCTCGAACGGGATGACGTGCTGGTGACATGTGGCGGCGTTTCTGTTGGGTCATACGACTTCGTCAAGGACGTATTCGCGGCGGCGGGAATCGTGCAGCGCTTTTGGGGCGTGGCGATCAAGCCCGGGAAGCCGCTTTACTTCGGGACCTGCGGGCACGCTCTTGTTTTTGGATTGCCCGGCAACCCGGTGTCGGCTCTCGTGACAAGCTACTTGTTCGTCCGCCCGGCGTTGCTGAAGCTCCAAGGCCATCCCGATCCCTGGGGGCGGCCACGGCAGGCGAGGTTCGAGGGCTCCGCCCGTAAGAAGCCGGGTCGGCTCGAGTTCCTTCGAGGCGATCTCTCACCGGAAGGGTTGGTTAGGGAGGCGGGAGAGCAGGGCTCGCACCAGCTTGCCGCTCTGGCCGTCGCGAACTGCCTCATCCACTTCCCCGCCGAGGCAACCAAGCTAATGGATGGCGATCTTGTCCAAGTGACTCCGCTCGACTGGTAGCCGCGGAAAGATCGGCCCCGGGCAATCCTACGCAGAAGCGCGGTGCGCGGCCGGAACCGGCGCGTCCGCCGACATGAACGCCAGCATCAGCGCGTTCAGCGAATTCAGTTGATCTTCGAAGGAAATCGTCTCGAACGTGGGCACGTGAACGAAGCCCACCCGCTTGTCCGGAAAGTGGGTCAAGGCCTCGTAATAGATGAAGTTGCACAGATAGCTGCCCGCGTCCAGGCTCAGACGCATTCGCTTGTCCTCGGCAAGGGCCGCCGCCAATAGATCGTCTTCGAAGAGGGTCGAGGTGAGCAAGAGCGGCCGGCCGGCCTCGATCTCCCCGTTTCGCCGTTCTCCGTCCATATCGGCCGCGCCACCGTACGTGTTTCGGGCGAAGAGCTCAGGGCTCAGGAACTTCCGGCCAGGCGCGGCCCCCAACAGCAACAGCCGCTCGAAATTGGGCTCTTCACGCTGAAAAACGAAGCGCTCCACGGCCGAATAAGAGACGTCGAGGACCTTGTGCGGCCATTCCATTGCCTCGGCTAGTTGGGCCGACGGATTGTCCGCGACGTTCATATAGGGCCCAAAACCGACGACGAGTATCTGTTCGTTCACTTCCTTCTAAATGATTCCGCAATTTGACTCGAGCCAGCGTCCCATGTTCCTCTGACGCTATTCTTAGCACATGGATGACTGGCCCGTACTCAAGCGCTACTCCGGATCGAGCCTGCGACAGATCTCGATGCCGATCGGCGGCATCGGAACCGGCTTCTTTGCCCTTGGCGGCCGCGGACAACTTACCGACTGGCAGCTCATGAGCCGCCCGGCCCGGGGTTGGCGGCCGATGTACGCCCATCTCCTTCTTTGGACGAAACAGGGAGACGACCGCAAGCTGCGCGTGCTGGAGAGCGACCTGACGGATGGCGCGGACGGCGACAGCGGGCTAGCCGAGACCTTCGCGGGAATTCCCCGCTTTCAGAAAGCCGAATTCGAGGCGGCGTATCCCTTCGGTCGGGTCAAGCTCACCGACTTCGATACCCCGGTAACCGCAACGATCGAGGCGTTCAACCCCCTCATACCCCACCAGACCGACGATTCGTCCCTGCCCTTCGGCCTGCTGACGATCGCCCTTGCGAACCAAACCGACAAGTCCCTCGATGCCAGCCTCTCTTATCTCATGTCGAACGTCGTCGGCACCGATGGCATCGACTACGACCTGAAAGACTCCGTGACCGAAAAGGCCGAGGCGGCCGGCTGGAAGGGCATGATCTTCTCCAAGGCCCGGCAAGCCGAGGACCCGCGTTTCGGCACGATGGCGATGCTCTTCGATCAACCGGACGTGCGCGTCGCGCGGCGATGGAAGTTCCGGGACCGGGGCTGGAACGGCGAGCTTCTCGGCATCATCGACAGCTTGGTTGGTAGCGGCTTTATCGAGGACGACGAGCCTGACAGGCCCTGCCCGCCCAGCCCGCAGGACACCTGGGACAGCTCCGTTTCGACCCTGCTGAGCCTGGGCCCGCGCGAGACAAAGGCGGTGCGCTTCCTGGTCGCCTGGCACTTCCCCTATCGGAACGTGCAGCAGTCCGGCTGGATCTGGTCGGGCGGCCATGCCTCCGCCATCCGCAAGAACTACTATTCGCTGGCTTTCGCCGATGCTACCGAAGTGGCAGCACAGGCCATTCCGCGGCTGGACGCGCTCCGTGCAGCGACCGTCAAGTTCGTGTCCTCGGTGGCTGCTCGCAAGGCGCCCGAAGCCATGAAGGAGGCCGCCCTCTTCAATCTGACCTCGCTGCGCGGACAAACCTGCTTCCGGCTCGAAGACGGCACGTTTTTCGGCTTCGAAGGCTGCTCGTCCGGTTCGGGCTGCTGCGCCGGGTCGTGCACCCATGTCTGGAATTACGAAGAAGCGACCGTCCATCTCTTTCCCGATCTGCAACGCAGCATGATCGAGACCCATGTTCAGTACGGCCTCACTCCCACCGGCGCCGAGCGCTTCCGCACATCGCTTCCCCTCAAAGATGCCTCCTGGGGCGCGGCGGCGGCCGACGGGCAGATGGGCCTCATCGTCCGGCTGTACCAGCAATACACGGTCGACAAGGATCTGGACTGGCTGAAGAAGATGTATCCGGCGGCGAAGAAGATGCTGGAATTCGCCTGGGTTCCGGAAGGGTGGGACGCGGACCAGGACGGAGTTATGGAGGGCTGCCAGCACAACACCTACGACGTGGAGTTCTTCGGCCCGAACCCGATGATGACCTCCTGGTACCTGGCGGCAATGAAAGCGGTCGCGGAGATGGCCAAGCTTTGCGGCGATCCGGAGACGGCTTCGAAGCTGGACGCCCTTCGCGCGAGGGGCTCGGCCTGGGTCGACGAACACCTTTACAACGGCCGGTTCTACATCCAGACGGTCGAGCCGTTCCAGGGCGATCCGGCGCCGATGACGACGCTCGGCGGCGAATACAAGAGCAAGACTCCGCAGTTTCAGGTCGGCAAGGGCTGTCTCGTCGATCAGCTCGTCGGGCAATACAAAGCGAACCGCTGCGGCCTCGGGGATCTCCTCGACCGCTTCCATATCAAGACGACGGCGAAGTCGATCTTCGCCTACAACTACAAGACGAACTTCCGCGACCACTACAACAACATGCGCACCTTCGCCTACGCCGACGAGCAGGGCACGCTGATCTGCTCCTATCCCGATGGCGGCCGCCCCGAAGTGCCTTTCCCCTACTGGGGAGAGTGCATGACGGGCTTCGAGTACCAGGCCGCCGTCCTGATGCTGGACTACGGATTGAAGGAGGAGGCGCTGAAGGTCGTGGAGGGCATCCGGGGCCGCCATGCCGGCCACAACCGCAACCCCTTTAACGAGCCGGAGTGCGGCTCCTACTACGCCCGCGCCATGGCGAGTTGGGCTCTCCTAGACGCCTGGGACCGATGAGCAAGCGCGTTGAGGCATCGCGCTGCCCCCGTTCGAGTACGGGAGCGGACATGATGCCTTGGGATCGCGGAAGCCCTCGCCAAACCGACAGAAACGAGAACAGCCGGAAGGCTAGAGTCGCATCGCCGAACCGCAGGCTTCGTAACAAGGGTACTGAGTAGGCTGTGTGCTCATGGCGACAATCGGCTTCGTCACGACCTCGGTTCTGCCGGCAATGCCGGGCAGCGATTTGCTCACCGCGACGGCCCTAGAAACGCTCGGGCACGAGGTAAGGAGCGTGCGGTGGGAAGTCGATGACCCAACTGGCCTCGACCTGCTCGTCTTCCGCTCCTGCTGGAACTACCATCTTGTCGAAGCCGAGTTCCGCCGCTGGCTAGGCACGCTGGGCTCGCTTCGCGTCGTCAACTCACCCGAGATCGTCAGCTGGAACCTGGACAAGCGCTATCTCCTCGAGGTCGGGCAACATGCGGGGATTGTTGCCACCGAAATCGTCGAGGATGCCATGCCCGCCGAGATCGCCCTCCTATGCCAGTCCAGAGGCTGGGAGCGAGCCGTGATCAAGCCGGCCGTCGGCTCGACCGCCTACCGAAGCCGTCGCCTTCTCACGAAGATCGACTTCGAGTCGCTGAGCGACGAGGATGTTGCGGGGGCGATGCTCGTGCAGCCATATCTCGAGGAGATCGAGACGAACGGCGAGTACTCGCTCATGTTCTTCGGCGGCGAATACTCGCACGCCGTGATCAAGCGCCCGGCGTCGGGCGACTACCGGGTCCAGGAGGAGCATGGCGGTTCGACCGCCCGCGTCGAGCCGGAAGCCGGGCTTCGCGAGGCCGCCCATCGCGCTCTCGGCGCCTCGCCGGCAAAGCCAGCATACGCCCGAGTCGACCTCGTCCGAACGGCCGCCGGCCCGCTCGTCATGGAAGTGGAGCTCATCGAACCGGAGCTTTACATCGAGCATGCTCCGGAGGCGGCGGGCCGCTTCGCGCAAGCTCTCACTGAGGGCGCGTGATCGAGAGTTCCGCCGAGCGCCCAGCGGGCAAGACTCGGATCAGAAACCGCTTCGTCTCGGGATCGTAGCTGACCTCGGCCTTCCCCCGGCGCGCCGTTACCTTCGGCTGGATTGGACAAGTCCCGGTCAGCGTCACCGCCTGCTCGCCATCGGCAAACGAGACGCCGACGCTCAACCCGTCCTGAGTGACGGCAAGAGACGAGATTCGTTGCTTGCCGGTCGGCACGATCTTGCCTAGGTCGCCGAAGAAGACAATTCCCGAATCGGTCACGGGAGCGAGCATAAAATACACATAGCCCGCATCTCCGAGGGGCAGATCGACCTCCTGGTCAGGCTCGACGATTTGCGATCTTGGACTTGGGATTTCGGATTGCCCCGATCCCCTCGTTAGATCGATCAGATAGCAGGTCTGGTCGATGCCAAGGCGATGAGGCAAGAACCGCACAAAGGTGTTCGCCGACGAGCGCGGGAAAGCGAAGAAGTAGCGCATCTTGAATCCGCCCTGATCGGTGTAGGTCGAGGCCAGGAAGGGCTCGGTTGGATAAAGGTAAGTCTGGTCGCAGGGAACCGCCGCGCGGTCCGGCTTGACGATCACGCCGTCCGGCCGCGCCGCCATCAGGATGTTCCCCTTGTCCTCCTTGCCGAGCGCGTCACCCGTTCCGACCGGGCCGCCCGAGAGCACGGCGAGGATCATGTTCCCCGTTTCGCCACTCTTGAACACATCGCACCATGGCCAGATCCCCATACATTGGGCCAATTGCGACACGTAAAGGAACGACGACCACTTCTTGGGATCGAACCGGTCGTCGCTGGTTCGGATCGTGGTGAGATTCGGATATTCGACGCCCTGCAGGAAGAAGCGCGGCGGAGCCATGCAGTACTGCATAGACAGGCCACGCCGCGCGCAGGCCCGCGCCATGTCGTCGGCGAACGAATCGGCGACTCCGGCGACGCTCGCCATCTCGGGGCTGTTCCCATAGATCACGTTGAGCCAGTCCTGCTCATAGCAGAACACACCCGAAGATGCCAGATAGCCCGTCGTATCGTTCCACCAAGCCGGATCGATCGATCCGACTCCCGAAAACTTATAATTGGCATGGTCCGGGCTGTTGCGGTCGATCCAGCGGCCATGCGTCGCCAGCGGAAGGCCGAGCCGCTTCTGAAACGCGGCGAGCCCCTCCGGAAAGAGGTCTGGGCTTGCGCGATACACCATTGTGCCGCCGTAACGGTTCCAGGTAGCGGCGGGCAGCTTCGAGTTCTTGGTCGCGCCGCCCGCTTTGCCGGAGGCGTCGTTCACCGACTTCTGATACCACCAGGAGTCGAGTTGCATGTAGCTGAGCGGAATCCCCTCGTTTCGGTAGCGGTCGACGAGTGCGCTCAAGGTCCCGGCGTAGCCCTTCGAGGGATCGTAGTTGTAGTAGTAGTCGGCGCCGTTGTCGGTCCAGTACCCGAAGGAGCGGATGAGCACGTCCCTGTCGGGATCGGCCACCGGTCGGCCGTAGAGCTTGCGCATAGCTTGCCCCCATTGCTCCCATGTGTTCTGAATGCCCTGTCCGAAAACGAGGAGGCTGTCCTGATCCAAGCCCTTGGGAACCTTCTGCAGCCGGTCGTTGAGGCTTTCGCCAACCGAAGCCTTGCCGTCGCCGACCATTTTCGCGATCAGGAAATCCGATGCCGGCGAGAAAACCATCGCCTGGGCTTGGTCGTTAAAGAACAGCCACGGCGTCGAGGTCTGGTTCAGCGAGAAACTCGGCGGGGAGAAGGCGGTGTCCCGGAAGCTATAGTCCTTGAGGTCGGCGGGAAACGACGTGAACTCGGGAAAGATGGCCGGCTTAATCGAATCGGCCGCGTAGTGGAGGCGGAAGAGCACCGCGTCGGGCTGGGCGTACACGCGAATCTCGGCGCGGAGCTTCGAGCCGTTCGCCCATTCGAAGGAGCTCGAGACGTAGTATCCGATCCGGTCATGCCCTTTGCCGGATCGGACGCCCCGAAGTGATCCGCCCGCGGATCCAGTGAGCTTCCAGCCAAGCGTCTGACTCGCGATCTCGTACGTCCCTGCAGCCGGATCGACGCTCAGCCGGCTCTGGCCATCGGATTGCAAGGCGAGCGCGAACGAAGCGGCGAGGATAAGCACAGGCATAGTCTAACTGGTTGCCGAGCTTTGCCCTGCATCTAGCTCGATCATGAATCTGGGCGGGACGCTGTAGTGGCGTTCTAGGTTAGGGAAAGAGGGCGGTCGGGTCGGGAGGGGTTTGCCTAACTGATTAGGAGGCAACATGCGAAGGGATATCCTCCTAGCGGCCTTTGGAAGACCCTTGCGGACATCGCGTCAAATCCGATCGGTGGCGACTTTTCAGGTAAAGGGCTCGGCGAGCAGGTTCCGAGCAATCAGAGTCCGCGCCTATTCAGAATAGACAGGAAATGGAAACCACACTCGTACTCATCAAGCCGGGCGGGGTTCAGAGAAACCTCATCGGCGAAATCACGCGACGCATCGAGGCGCGCAATCTGCGCGTCGTCGGCCTCAAGCTCGTGAAAGCAACGCGGGAGATCGTCGAGGAGCATTACGGAGAGCACCGGGGCAAAGGCTTTTTCAACGACGTCGTCAACTACCTTCTCTCCGGGCCGATCGTCGTCATGGCGGTTCAGGGAACGAATGCGGTGAAGGCGATTCGCACGATGATGGGCGCGACGAATCCGTTGGAGGCAACACCCGGGACGGTGCGCGGTGATCTTGCCCTCACCATCGAGGACAACTTGACCCACAGCAGCAGCGACCCGGAAGCCGCCGAGCGAGAGCTCAAGCTCTGGTTTCCGGAGGGTTTTTAGCGCGCTAGGCCCTGCGGCGAGTCGGAAGGTTTCGTCGAAGACCCCGCCGGAAAGGGAAAAAGCGCGCAGCAAATCGGGGGTGCCGGGGGCCAATTCGCGTTGATGCGCGTAATCCGCCGTTGTGGAGACACAGGCACCTTGTTCGAATCGATCTCTGCACTTCGGATTCGGGCGAACCCGGCACCCTTCGTGTACATGGCCCGATTTTTCGAATCCGGCGATATTTTTCCCACCGGCGAATCCTTCGACTGCTTTCCCCGCGTCCCTACTGATGCCAACGGATTGGCGGGCGCACAGGCCAGGACGGCCTCCTCCCGATCAAACCCCTCCCCTTAGGGCGAGCCCAACTCCCCTCCTCTTGCGGCGATGCTTCGTGCGCGGGAGGAGGCGGAGGTTCCGGAAAACCGTGGTCGGCGCTCCCTCTGGAGAACCTGGCGAGCCTTTCGATCCGAAACCCCCTGATCTGCTTCCGGTTTCGGCGGGACGCCGAAACCAGCTCTTCATCATGGCGCCACGTAGGGCGGGAAGCGCTTGCTCTTCGGCATCACTTTAAGCCAGGTCGAAATTCCACCTTCCTCGTCGCAAGCGACGACACGAGGAATCGCCCACAGATTGAACTTCTTGGAGGTCATCGGATCGGCCGGGTTCCCGGCCGCGAGGAACGCGCACCGCAAATGATATTCCTTGCCCTCGTACTCGAATCCCTTCATGATGCTCATGTTCTTCGGCTTGTTCCCGTAAGGGTAGGCGAGGGGGACGTTGGTGACGCCGAACTCGTCTTGGAGCCAGTCGAGCGACGTCGCGATTTCCTTCTTGACCGTATCGTCGCTGCAGCGCGTGAGGTTCAGATGATGGTAGGTGTGGCAGGCGATCTCGCATCCCAGATCCTGCAGCATCTTCACCTTGTCCTTGCAGAACTTGGCCTGTCCGAAAGGATAAGGCGGCAAGATGAAGAAGGTTCCGTGAACTGGGAAGTCGGGATGGGTCTCCGCGAACTTCTTCCAGATTCCCACAAAGCAGTTGGAATCCAGCGTGCCGTCCTTCTTGAACTTGATCTGGCTGGGATGCGAATCGTCGAAGCTGATGATGACGGGAGACGCGCCTGGCGCGAGCGGCATTTGGCCGTCCAGCCACTCGCTAACGGTCACAGGCCGGAAGCCGAGCTTGTACAGCTTCGTCAGATCGGCGAGGAACTTGGCCGGCGTCCGATCGAGTTCCGTGCTCTTGCGCGAGAGCTTGTGGTATTCGAGGATGAGGATTTTGCCATTAGGGTTCGGCTTCCGATTTGTGACCCGTTTAGCGGTCTCGGCGACGGCCTGGCCCGTGAGTTCGCCCGCCGCCGATTCCCGCGGGCTCATGATCGCGTTGATCAGGTGGTGATTCGGTGTCGAGCCGCAACCGCACGCGACCGCCGCGATCGGCGCGAGCATAAGAGTTCTCTTCCATGAGCAATGCATTGTCGAGGATCCCCCCAAAGTGGTGTTCCTGGCCCTACGCAAAAGGAGACGCGGACGCGGCAGTTTCTGCGGCGGAAAAGTGGGGCCTTTCGAATCGGACGAGCCTCGTGCTCGAATGGAAATCGGAGGGACCCGCTCTGCGCCAAGTCCAAGTTGATCATACGACATTTGCGGGGCCCTGGTTCGACTTTTTTCTAACGTTTCACAGTCACACTTCCCGGGCGATCCAAAGACCCGCGGACGGTGATGTGGATCGGCAGAAACTGCTTGATCACCCATATGCAGGTGAGGAACCGCTGGGTAAGCCGATTGGTTCGAAACACGCTTTCGCCTTCCGCAAGACAGGCGGGAATGAGCAACTG
>DATJYD010000106.1:0-5121 GCA_035499755.1 Fimbriimonadaceae bacterium | reverse complement strand
CGCTAGTTAGGAGACCAGCGTTCTCGGGTTTGGGGAAAGACGGCGGTTGGGGTTGCGGCGCCTGCAAGACGACGCAGGAGGCAACATGCAAAGAAACGCCCTCGTAGGTATGTTCGCTTCAAAAGTGGCTGGGGCGTGCGTGGTCATTTGTGAGGAAGCGGGAGGGTCGCGATTTCGACGGTCTCTCTGAGTGCCATGGTCTTCGCGACGATCAGGTCCGCGGTCAGTCCTGGGTGGTGGATCGGCCAGCCGGTGGCACTCCGCAGATTGTGGCTCGTATGCTTTTCGAAGTAAGCGGTGTCTTCCGTCGTCGGCCTCCGCAACTGCCATGGCAAAGCGAGCGCCTCGTCGACGCCGACGATCTCGGCGCTCGCCTGAAGCCGTGGCAGGAACGCGCGAAGATTGGCTTTCGAGCGCTCGTAGACTTCTTCGGGCAGAGGCTCCCCATACTCAGGGCCGGGGGGCGTGCGGCCTTTGGCGTAAGGACCATCCCAAAACTCCGCGTAACGGAGCTTAGTCGGATGGCCGACGAAGAGGCCGATCCAATCCGGAAGCGAGCTTGGGTCGATAATCTTCTCGAGAACCTCGGCCGAACGCCGAGCAGCCCGCGCGTCGTCCGCCCAGTCGATTTCCGAGATGCTGAGGTGCTGAGGCAGGGCGAACACGCCGTTGAAGCAGTGGACCGCGCCGTCCGGAAGTTCGGTCAAGGCGTAAGCGTAGGCGGGGATGCCGAGGCGTTTCAGGGCGTCAGAGATCTCCGGCCCCCAGGTGTTGCCCGCACCGCCCCAAAACGCGGGCTCTCGCCCGAAGGCCCGGGCGAAGGCATCTCGCCCTCGGCGCTCCGTGTCGTAGGCCCTCCGGCAGCCCTCATCGAACGCAACGTCCTCGAGGAGTTCCATGGTCGTGAGATGGAAGGAGTGGGTATCGGTGTGGAGACCCAGGCAGTGCGGGCGAAAGGCATCGAGGACGTCGTTTCTCCCGCGGGCGACCAGTGTCCGGCACTTCTCCCCGGTCACGCAGAAGGACCCTCTGACGCAGGCTTCGGTAAAGAGCTTCGCGAGATCGAGCGCCGCATCGTCCGCGAGAGGATTGATCGGATCCTCGACATCCATGAACACGGAGACCTTCTTCATCGTTTGGGACCATACCGCACGGAAGAGAACCATACTGAAGGCGCTAAGCTTCGGAACATGCATGGAGGAGAAGATCGCCAATTCTCAAAGGCCCTACTCGTCGAATAGGCGTCGAAGCGAATTCCAGATTCCAAACTCAAATGAGCAGTCCCGTCTTCTTCGATCCAGGAGGCATGCGTGGCAAGCGCATGAGCTTCTGGGCGGCTGCCCTCATGCTCACCCTCGCCGTTCTCACGACCGCGGTGATCGCCAGCCTGTCGGTCGTACCACTGCTTCCGCGGATTCCCGGCCTTTCCTCCAAGATCCCCCATCCCAAAAGCCTGATCCCTGCCCTGCCGAATCTCGATAAGCGGCGAATCCAGTACCTCCAGTCGAGCGCCAAACAGGATCTCGAAAAGGAGATCGCGGCCGAGCGCAAGCACCGCGCCGCCGAGAAAGCGCCGGCCGTGCCCCAGGGCTCGCCGATCGTCGCCGCCTTCTATTCCCCGGACGAGGAGTTCGGCATCGGTTCGTTTCGGGACAACGCCGCGAACCTGACGCACGTGATGCCGGTCTGGCTGTCCCTCGACCGGAGCGATCCCGCCCGGCTGAACGCCTCCGCACTCCATCTGACCCCAATCGAAGCTGGGCTTAAACCGCCGGACCAGGAACTGATCGATATCGCCCGCGCGAACGGAGTCCACGTGTGGCCGGTGCTGACCAATCTGAGCGGCGGCGATTACGATCGGGCAGTCGTCACAAGCCTCTTTGACTCGCCCGAGAAGGAAACGGCCTTGGCCGCGAGCATTCGGGACTGGCTGACCGGCAACGGCTTCGATGGGCTGAACGTCGATTTCGAAGACCTCGATGAAGCCGACTATCCTCGTCTGCCGGCGTTTCTGGCCGTCTTGCGTCAGACGTTCCGTCAGTCGTCGCCGCCGCTGGGGCTGAGCGTCGACATCGAGGCGGACACGAACGCGAAGGAGATTGCGGCACTCGCCGCCAACGTCGACCTCGCGATCGCCATGGTCTACGACGATCATTCGCAGGATGGCGACGCGGGGCCAATTGCGCCTGCCGACTGGGTCGAGCAGACCCTTGACAAGTTTGCGCGGGCCGTTCCCGCGAACAAGCTCGTGGCCGGCGTCGGCAGCTACGCCTACGACTGGAGATCGGGCGCGAAGGACGCGAACAGTCTCACCTATCAGGGCGCCCTCGTGACCGCCCAAAACTACCGGGACGAAGGGGCGGACAAGGTTCTCCAACTCGATCCCGATAGCTGGAACACCCATTTCACCTACACCGACGACGATGGCTCGTCCCACGAGGTTTGGCTGCTCGATGGCGTCTCCGCGTTCAACGAGTGGAAGCTGGCCCACGACCTTGGGGTCCGCGGCTCGGCTCTTTGGGATTTGGGGGAAGAGGACCCTTCGATCTGGCGCTTCCTCAACCGCGGCTCGATCGGATTGGCGCCCGATTACCACGCGCTGGAAACCGTGAAGTTCGGGCCTGACGATCTCGAAACTTCCGAAAGCCCCGGCGACATTCTTTATGCCCGAGGCGAGCCGCGCGACGCTGCGCGTCGGATTGATCTCGATCGCGAAAGCGGTCTCGTCGACGGCGAGACCTACGAGGGCTACCCGTCCAGCTACTACCTGGACAAGACCGGCTACGCCGGCCCGAAGACCGTCTCACTGACCTTCGACGACGGCCCCGACCCGGCCAACACGCCCGCGATTCTCGATATCCTGCGCCGATTCCAGATCCCCGCGACCTTCTTCGTCATCGGACAGAACGCCGAGAAATATCCCGGCCTCGTGGAGCGAGCCTTTTCGGAGGGCCACGAGATCGGTAACCACACCTTCGATCACCCGAACCTCGACGACGCCACCGACCGACGGACCGAACTCGAACTGAACGCAACCGAGCGAGCCATCGAAGGGATCACCGGCCATGCGACCGATCTCTTCCGGCCCCCCTACAATGCCGACTCCGAGCCAAGCAGGCCGGAGGATATCCGGCCCATGCTCACCGCCTCGCGCCTCGGCTACGTCACGGTCGGAGAGAGCATCGACCCTCAGGATTGGCGGCTACACGCCAATGCCGACGACACCGGGCCTCTTCGCGATCCTCAGGACATCGTGAACGCCGTCCTCTTTCAGCTTTCGAACAGGGACCATGGCAACGTCATCCTGCTTCACGACGGGGGCGGAGACCGTAGCGCGACGATCGCCGCCCTGAACATCCTTATCCCTACCCTGAAGGCGAAAGGCTACAGCTTCGTTCCGATCTCGACGCTGATGAAGGAGGGCCGCGACGGAGTCATGCCTCCTCTTACCGCCCGGGACCGGCGTCTGGTCGGGTTGGATCAGGCCGCGTTCCGAGCTGTCTTCACGACCGAGTGGATCCTTCGGTTCGCATTCCTCGCCGCTATCCTCCTGGGGCTGTTGCGAGTCCTCTTGATCACGCCGCTGGCCGTGATCCAGAACCGGCGCAAGTTCGCCGGCGATCCCGCGTTCGCGCCCTCGGTCAGCGTCCTGATCGCCGCCTACAACGAGGAAGCCGTGATCGCGCGGACGATCGCGAGCGTCCTCGCGTCGGAGTATCCGGTGACGGACGTGGTCGTGGTAGACGACGGCTCGACTGACGCGACCTACCTCGAAATCGTGACCCGGTTCGCAGGCGACGAACGCGTGGTCGTTCTCAAGCAGGCGAACGCCGGCAAAGCGTCTGCTCTCAATCGGGCTCTGACTCAGGCGAGAGGCGACATCGTCGTTTGCGTCGATGCCGATACTCAGCTCAAATCCGACGCCATCGGTCTGCTTACGCGACACTTCGCGGACCGGCAGATCGGAGCGGTCGCGGGGAATGTGAAGGTTGGCAACCGGATCAACGTACTGACCCAGTGGCAGAGCGTCGAGTACGTCACGAGCCAGAACCTCGACCGCCGCGCCTACGCCCTTCTCAACGGGATCTCCGTGTGTCCGGGGGCGATCGCCGCCTGGCGAAAGTCGGCGCTCGTCGAAGCCGGCGGCTACCGAAGCGACACCCTCGCCGAGGATATGGATCTGACCTGGCGTCTGCGGCGATCCGGTTGGAGGATCGACGCGGAAAGCGGCGCGGCCGCCTACACGGAGGCGCCGGACACTTTTCGGGGCTTCTTCCGGCAGCGATTTCGCTGGGCTTACGGCACGCTTCAGTGCCTTTGGAAGCACAAGCGCGCGTTGGGCCGCCACGGCTGGTTCGGCTGGTTCACCTTGCCGTCCATCTGGCTCTTCCAGATCCTATTCCAGGTCCTCGCGCCTCTCGTCGACCTGGCCATGCTCTGGACCCTCGCGGTCGCGCTCGGTGCCTGGATCTCCGACAGCCAGTTCACCGGCGACTGGCGTCCGGTCGGAGATGCCGACCAGACGCTGGTCTCCGTCGCGTTCCTCTACGGCCTCTTCTTTGTGGTCGAGCTGATCTCGGGCTTTATCGCGTTCAGGATGGATCGAGAAAGACCGCGCGCCCTTTGGTGGATGTTCCTCCAGCGCTTGGTGTACCGGCAGATCATGTATGCGGTGGTCGTGAAGTCGGTGGCAACCGCCTTGCGCGGCCTGCGCCAAGGCTGGGGCAAGATCGAGCGCAAAGGCACGGTCGGCGGATAGCATTCGGCTTCGGCACCCCGCATCCTGCCCTGCGGACCTTCATGCCTAGAGATCGGATTCGAGCCGTTCGCCCATTCAGTCGGTTTCGCATGGAGGTCCAGCCAGTCGTTTCGAGGTAATGAATAGTAGAATGATGAGCACCGGTCTGCTCTTCCGCTAAGCCGGACACCGACGCCCCCCAGCCCATGCCCACCGCTTTTGCCGGCCCCGAAGACCTCAACCCCGAACAGCGGGAGGCCGTCGAATGGCCGGGTGGGCCTCTTCTCATCTTCGCGGGCGCGGGGTCGGGCAAGACCAGGGTCATCACGTACCGGATCGCGCGCCTCATCAACTCCGGCGTCTATCCCTCCCGAATCCTCGCC
>DATJYD010000105.1:0-3874 GCA_035499755.1 Fimbriimonadaceae bacterium | reverse complement strand
ATCGTCACCCCTCGCAGGTATTTCATGAACACCTGGCCGATGTCGCTCAGGATCGATATCGCCTGCGTGCGAATCGACGGCGGAATCCACTTCGAGGCCCTGCGCTTGAACTGCTCCATGTCCATCAGGATCAGGAACATCAGCAGGGGAACGAACAGCATGAGGGCGAGTTGCGACGCGGCGCCACCGACGACACCGAGGAAGCTAGCGAAGAAGCTCTGCAGCCGCTGTCCGATCTCGCCGCGGTGCGGCTCGATGTACCGGTCGACGAGAGCCTGACGCGACGATGGCAGGCCCAGCTTCGTCAACGTTCCGCTGTAGGCGTTGAACAGCGAATCGATCTGGCTCGTGTTCTGATTCGCCTGCGCCTCGACCTCGGGGTTCCAGCGCACGAAGAAATTGTCTTCGGGACGAGGAGTCAGGAATTGGGTCGCGACCTTCTCGACCTCGTTGCGCATGTTGCCGACCTGCCCGCCCACCACGGGACCGAGCCAACTTCCGAGGGCGATGATCGCCCCCACGAAGATGAACATGACGGCGGTGACCGCCCAAGGGCGCTTCCAGCCTCGGAGGCGCAGCTTGCGGACGACGGGGTCGAGGATCGCGCTCAGGGCAAAGGCGATAATGAAGGGAAGAAGAACGCTCCGGACGGCATAGAGAAACAGGAGGATCGCCAAAACGATGACGATCCAAAGCAGGACTCTCCAACCGACCATGCGGGGCGAACGCCTTTAGACGCCCAGCTCTTCTGGCGCGCCGCTTCTCTTCGTTCGCTGCTCGGCAACCCACTCGCTGGTCTTGCCTTTCAGCTCCTTGAACTTGTCGCCGATATCGGCCCGAAGCTCGGAACCCGGCTTGGGCGCGAAAAGCAGGCCGGCAGCCGCGCCGATAATGGCCCCTAAACCAACGCCCGCCAGTAAATACAAAACGACGTTCGCATCATCTTCTCTGTTCGACATAGTCTTTACTCCTTCTAAGTTGTCGGCATCCATCGGGCGCCTTCCTATAGCGCCGATCGCCGGCCCACGCTGCGCATGTCTATGGAATCATTATGATCCCCACCGCATTGTTACGTGCCAACGCGCTCAAAATTGCGACGCTCAAAACTCGCGGTGGGTTTCGTCGGTCCTGCCTAGCAGGGTGTCCCTTCACACGGTAAAACCACTTACATGAAGCTTCTCGTGATCGGAGGCACCCGTTTTCTGGGGCGCCACATCGTCGAATCCGCTCTGAGCCGCGGGCATGAGCTCACTCTGTTTCACCGAGGGCAGACGAACAAGGGCCTTTTCGACGTCGAGGAGATCCTCGGCGACCGCGACGGCGAAACAGACCACCTGTACGGGAGGACGTGGGATGCCGTCGTCGACACGTGCGGCTACGTCCCCCGCGTCGTGGAGCAATCGGCCGATACTCTGGCCGAAGCCGTGGGCCTCTATTGCTTTATCTCGACGATCAGCGTGTATCGAGACGGCCATCCGAGAATGACCGAAGATGCCGAACTCCTCCGCTTCTCCGAGATCCCCGAAAAGGAAGAGATCACCGGAGAGACCTATGGACCGTTCAAGGTCCTTTGCGAGGAAGCGGTCGCGAACATCTGCGGAGACGAAAAGACCTTGCTCATCCGTCCCGGATTGATCGTTGGTCCCCACGATCCTACCGACCGGTTCACCTACTGGATCGATCGCTACGGGTCGGACGATGAGATCTTGATCCCAGAAAGGCGGGGGGATCTCGTTCAGTTCGTCGATGTCCGGGACCTCGCGGATTTCACCGTGCGGGCGGTCGAGGATCGCCTTAGCGGCGCCTACAACGCAACCGGCCCGGCCGAGCGCCTGACGATGGGCGAGTTCTGGGATTCATGCCGGACGAACTGCGGCGGACATCCTCGGGAAGTGGTGGTCAGCGACGAATTCGTTCAGGAGAACGAGCTTCATGAATGGTCGGACCTGCCGCTGCTGCTCCCGGCAGGAGATGCGACCTTGGACGTCGATTGTGGGAAAGCGATCGCGAAGGGACTGACGTTCCGGCCGTTGCCCGAGACGATCCGGGATACCGCCGACTGGCATCGAAGCCGAGGGCCAATCTCCCTCAAAGCGGGCCTGTCCCGGGAGAGGGAGGTGGAATTGATCGCCAAGTGGCGCAGCCGCCCCTCATAAGGAAGGAGCGCCGCCCACCATGCAACCCGGCGGTGAAGTTCCAAGGGATCGAAGCAAGACGGGCTGATGGGAGTTTTTCTTCCTCCCAAAGTGGGTGCCTATATAGGGAGGAAGAAAAAGTTGGAAAAGTGGCTTCGCGGCCCGCGTGCAGACGTTGGAGATGCGTTGCTTGGACAAATGCGGCAAAATGGGCGAGAATGAGAGCCTTCCTCACCGCATGCATTCTCTTGGCGTTCACCGCCGCGTTCGGCCAGGGCGGCCAGCCCGGCCAGACCGCGCCGGCCGAGCAGCCCATCAACCCCGATCGCCCCAACCTCACGAACGGAGCCGGTATCACGCCCGTCGGGCGCATCGTCCTCGAACTCGGGTATCGCCAGACGCACGGTTACGGAGCGACACTCCAGGAGTGGGGTGACGGACCGACCTGGAGATACGGAGTGAACCAACGGCTGGAGGTGCGGCTCGTGTCGCCGGCCTACGCCGTCGACGACCTCGGCGACAAGGGCTGGGAGGATACCCATATCGGGTTCAAGTATTTGGTCAAGGACGGCGGGGACGGAGGAGGGTTTCGCAAACCCAGCTATGCGGTCGTGATGAGCACGAGCGTTCCTACCGGCAGCGGCGGATTCCGAAGCAAGGTCATGCTGCCCCTTTTCATCGGCATCGCCGACTTCGATTTCGGCTCCGGGGGCGGTCTTGGCGCCAACGTCGCTGGCCAGAGCCAACTGGGCGCTAACGGCCTTCCTTTTCTCCTCTACAGCCTGAGCCTCTCCTATAATCACAGCCTCGGCGGCCCGTGGGCAGCCTACTTCGAGAGTTACACGCTGGTCCCATCGGGGTCGGGAAACGGTTCGGCGGGGCGGTTCGTAGACGGGGGGGTCCAATACCTCCTGACCAACGACTGCATGCTCGACGCTTCGGCCGGAACCAGGCTGGACCCGCACGAGCAGAACGCCTACGTCGACGCCGGAGTCAGCTTCCGCTTCTAGCCGGCAATGCTGTTTACTTAAGGAGACCGAACCGCCGAATCCACCGAGATCCGCCGCCTCGGAGGCGGAGCCGATTCGACGGCCGGCGGCCCAAACTAAACCAAATTGCTTCTTGCCGACCTCATCCACCGTGTCTCTCGCTCGTCTCGATCACGTCATCTACTCCGTCCGAAGTATCGCGGCATCTCACCGGGCGTTGGTTCGGACATACCCCGAGGCTTGGCCGATCGGGCGCTTCTGGCCGGATGGCCTGACCTCGGGGGTTGCGATCGGGGGCATGAACCTCGAACTGATCCAGTTCGACTCCAATCCACCGGAGAACTCAGTTGGGACGACGCTGGTGTTTCAGCCGACATCGTTCGAAGACGCGCTAGCCGCCTTCGCCCGGGCCGCCATTCCTGCCGTCGTCATCAACAAGCAAGAGGACGACCCGGAGAAGCTGAGACGGAGAGGCTTCACCGAGTCGGAATGCTCGATTCGCCAGTGGATTTGCCGCAATCTTTTGCCGGAACGGCCGGAGGAATTACCCTTCGACTTCTTCGTCTGCGAGTATTCGCCGTTCTTACGCCGGCACCTCTCGCCGGATAATCCGCGGCTGAATCTCAAAGACCGAGTCACCGAGATCCGAGTGGCGACACCTGACCCAGCGGCTGCCCGGAACGTCCTCGAAGCGCTCGACTACCGAGGCAACGTTCCGATCCGGTTCGTCGGTCACGACGACCGGAGGAT
>DATJYD010000104.1:0-13583 GCA_035499755.1 Fimbriimonadaceae bacterium | reverse complement strand
CCTCCCCGGCCAGATCTGCGGGGCTCTGGCCCTTGGCGAGCCAGATTACTATCGCCGCATGGTTTGCGAGACCGCCGCGCTCCGCCGCCGGCTCGCGACGGATCTTCAGAGCCTCGGGCTGGACGTGACGGAAGGCGCCATCAACTGCGTGCTGGTTCACCTACCCGCCGACGCCCCAACTGCGGCCGAAGTCTGCCGGGCTTGCGAGGCGGAGGGCGTTTACCTTCGCGATGCCGGATCGATGGGAGGCACGATGGGTTCGCGGACGCTCCGAATAGCCGTGAGGTCCGCAGGTGAGAACCGGCGTGTGGTCGAAGCGGTCGGTCGGCAGGTCTAGAAACAGAGCTCAAAGGTGCGCGTCCCTGGGCTCCCATCGAGAGTCTCGAGGCTAGCTGCGTCCGGCTCCGCTAAGCTTGCCTTCTGCCGCCGCTTGGGCCTCGGAGCGGATGTCGATCTTCCACTCGGTAAGCCGCGCGGCGAGCCGGACGTTCTGGCCACCCTTGCCGATTGCTAGCGACAGTTGGTTGTCCGGGACCACCACGTAGGCGCTCTTCTCGTCGGGGTTGAGCTTGATCTGGTTGACCTTGGCGGGGTTCAGGCCGTTCGTGATGAAAGCGTACGGATCTTCGCTGAACTGCACGATGTCGATCTTCTCGTCGTACAGCTCGTCCACGATCGCCTGCACGCGCGCGCCGCGCGGCCCGACGCAAGCCCCGAGGGCATCGACACGCTCGTCCGTCGAGTAGACGGCGATCTTGCTGCGCTGCCCCGGCTCGCGGGCCACGCTCTTGATCACGACCGTCCCGTCCGCGATTTCCGGCACTTCCAGTTCGAACAGCTTGCGAAGCAGATTCGGGTGAGTTCTCGATACGATGACCTGGAGCCGCTTTCTCGTGTCGTCGACCTTGTAGACGTAGACGCGCAGCCTGTCGTTGGGCCGGTAAGGCTCGGTTGGAACCTGCTCGCGTTTCGGCAGCTCGCACTCGATCTTGTTGACCTGGATGTAGATGCTCTGGCCTTCCCGGCGGCTGACCGTCCCCGAGACGACTTCGCCCATCTTCTCGTGAAAGACGTCGTGGATCTGGCGCTGCTCGGCCTCACGCAGCTTCTGATTCAACACCTGTTTGAAGGTCTGGGCGGCGATGCGCCCGAACCGGTTGGGATCGACCTCGGTGGCGATGAAGTCGCCGACTTCCGCGTCCGCCTTCCGCTTTCTCGCCTCCATAAGCGACATCTGGAAGCTGGGCTCGTGGACGATGCCGACGACTTCCTTCTCGAGGAACGCCGTCCAGCCCTTCTTGGGGTCGATGTGGACCTGGACGTCCCCCGTCGCTCCGACGAACTTCTTGTAAGCCACCGCCAGCGACTCCTCGATCTCCCGGATAAGGTCGCCGACCGGGATGTCTCGCTCGGTCGCGATCTGGTTGAGTTGCTGCATGATGTCCATCGACCGTCTTTTCCTCCGAAGTTCGCCTATAAAAAAAGGCGGCTCTAAAGCCACCTGGAGGCGCTCTTCAATTAGTCCCATTATAGCACAACGGCTCCCCCCGGGACCCCGAGCGGACCGTGCGTCGTCAAAGAACTCCGGACGGTTCGCGCTCAGTCCAATCGATTCCATCAAGCTCGCGGAGATTCCCACGAGAAAGGAGAGATAGATGAGACAGATGTTCAAAGTCGTGCCGGTGTTGACTGCCGCGGCATGCGCCGCAGTCGCCTACGGGCAGATTCAAGTAAGGGTGGATGGCACCGACGTTAACTTCCCGAATGCTCAAGCACAGTATATCGATGGCCGGGTGCTAGTGCCTCTGCGCGGCGTGTTTCAGCAGTTGGGCGCCCAGGTCAACTGGGATCGATACACCCAGACGATCACGGCAACGAAGGGCGACCGGCGCGTCCGGCTGACCATCGGAAAGCGCACTGCGACGATCGACGGCTCGCCCGTCCAAGTGGACGTGCCGCCGATGATCATGCAGGGAACGACGATGGTTCCGATCCGATTCGTCAGCGAAGCCCTCGGCGCCCAGGTCCGTTGGGACGACGCCCAGCAATTGGTTTCGATCAACACCATGGACTCCCAAAGCGCCGTGATCACAAGTCCACGCCATTATCTGCGCCGAGCGACGCTGACGATGGGAGAGGTGATCCCGGTAGTTCTGGACCGGACTCTCAGTTCGGATAACTCCCGAGTCGGCGAGACGTTCATGGCAAGTATCGAAGACAACGGCCAGGCGGGCTATGACGGCTTGCCGCGTGGCGCCAAGATCGAAGGCCATGTGGCGGCTTGCCGCCCAAGACGCGGTTCAGAGCCCGGCATTTTGGACCTCAGCTTCGACCGAATCCAGTTCCCGGACGGCCGGACCCAGCGGATCGACGGCAGCCTGATCTCGCTGAACGACCGTTACACGTCCAAGTGTGAGAACGGCATCATCGTGGCTCGCGAGAGAAATGGTGGCAACCGGATGGTCTACATCGGCTACGGGAACGGGTCCGGAATGCTCGTGAACGTGCAAACCAACCAGCCCGTCACCGGCCCCGTATATCGGAGCGAGTACAACTACATCGTCGGCCAGGTGAACCCCGACCGGCGGCAAGCCTGGAACATCACGCTTCCATCGGGAACCGAGCTCGGCATCCGGCTGGATCGGAATCTGCGGGCCAGTTGGTAAGTCGGAGACGGCACAAAACTGCCGAGATCCGGTGAACTGAGCCGCTGATTTGGCTTCGCCGCCGATTTGAACCACAATGGAATGCCATGAGGGTTCGAATCGGCGGCGTCGCTCTGTGTCTGGCGATCGCATCGGCTGCGACAGTAGGCTGGCGCTCGCCCCAGGACGCCGGCATCGACCTATGGCGCAAACCGGACAAGGAGGGCAGGGCTTGCGCTTCCTGCCACAGCCCCGACGGAATCGAATTGGCCGCCTACGCCTTCGACGACGCCACGATCGAGCGCCGCGCGACACCGCACCTCGGCGTCGCTGACGGAAAGCTCCTTGCCGAGTACATCGACTCGGTGCGCAGCCGACTGGGAATCAAAGAGGGCCGGGATCCCATGGCCGACCGGCCTCTGCAGCCCGGAGGGCAAGTCCTTCCCGGCGACAGTCCGGTGACGAGGGACCGGGCTTTCGCGCTCAGTCTGGGCACCGTTCTGCCGGATCTGGCGGCTGGCAGAATCGGGGATCTGGCTCAGGCGAAGGCTGCGCTCGCCGAGGTGCTGGCTGTGAATCTCACGAAGGTGCGGATCGGCATCCCACTGGATAGGCTCAGCGAGGACGTTTTCCATGGCAAGGACCATGCGACGCTTGCCCATTGGATCCCCGACCAGATTCTCTTTACATATTCTCCGGAATATGAAGCGGCCCAAGCCCGATACCTGGCCGATCCCAGCGAAGAGAACCTCAAAGCCCTGGACGGCTTCTATACGCGGCAATGGAAGGCCGGCCTGCCCCTAGGCCCTGCTCTGGCGCTCGAAAAGGCGCGTTGCCTGCTTGTCCTCCAGCATTATCTGAGGACGGGGCGCTTGGCGGTCGATCTTCCCGAATTCCCGGACATGACCAAGGCGCCGGCGAACCCGTTTTGGGACATCGGTGAACTTGCCCGGATCAATGCGAACGGGGGAGCGAGCGACCTGCACCTGCCTCCCGACGTCGTGGCCAACAAAGACGAAGGCCCTAGCTTCGACCAGCAGTTTCAGTCGATGCGTCTGCCCTGGCTCTGGCTGGGCTGGATGATCGATCCCGGGCTGCAGAGAACGTCCTTCGACCGGCGCACGCGGTACGGGGACTGGTTCTCGGAGTTCCTTGTCGAAGGAGACTATCCGGCGCATGCCGCGTTCATGCTGACCAAGAAGATGGCCGAGGAGGCGTATGCCAAGAACGGTTGGGGCTCGCATTCGCCGCAGCATCTCGTGCTGAACTTCAGTTGGGTGCTTCGGAACGAGAACTGGCGTTCCTTCGCCCCCTCGGGCGGAGCCTACAGAAACGCACTCAATACGTTTCTCGCCAACTCGTTCCGCATGTTCGCCCTTCTACAAGCGGACGAGCTTCGCCGGACGGGCGTGACTTACATGCGCGAACCGGTTGTTCAGCAGCTCAAGTTCATGCAGATCGCGGCGGCCGCGATGGACCCCAAGAACGCACCTGCCGACGCGCCGATCTTCGCAGCCGCGATCGAGGCCGTTCAAACCGCGAAGCTGGTTTCGTAGCCCCCTCCCCCATTTCCTCACGCTCGGATCGGGAAAAGGAGGGGAGGAAGGGGCTACGCTTGCCTTGATTGAATCTCGCAGGAAAGCGCGATGATGGCCTCGAAAATGTGGCGGACCCCTCCGGAATCGAGGCCCGCGTTGTCCGCCCAAGCGCATCGCGCCTCCAAAAGCCTGGATTCGCGGTCCACGTCTACGACGCCTCGGCCGGCGGCCGCCTTGGCATGTTGGGCCCGCCGGACCAACTCGGCGCGTCTGAGAAGTAGCTGCAAGATCTCGCCGTCGACCTCGTCGATCCGTTCCCTCGTTTCTGAGAGTTCGGGAATGTGGGCGGGCGACGAGATAGTCAGCTCCGCTTCCTCAGGCGTGCCCGGATGCGACGTCGGAGCTTCGTTCAGCTTTTGATCCAGGTTCCGAAGAACGTAGAGCAGGCGTCGCCGGTATTCGGCGGAGAATGGATTCTCGCGGTGAAGCGTCGTGATCAGATGCCCGGCATCGCCGCGTACCGATTCGATGGTTCTGGCCATCGCCTGGAACGAGGGAGGCGCGGCCGGCGAGTCGGTCGGCACCTCGGCGTCGAGCATGCCCTTGGCGACGAAGAACGCCATCGCGTGAGTCTGCGCCATGATCCGGTCGTGAGTCTCGGGATCGAGCTCCACGATCTGGCAGCCGATCGACCGATACAGGCTCGAGACTTCGGCAACCGCCGATGGGGCCGACGTGTGCGGGCAGACCACCACCCGCAAACCAGTCTCCGCTCGAGCCAGGCTGACCGGTCCGAAAAGCGGATGGCTTGCCACCCACGGCTGGTCCGCCCCGAAGATCTCGGACATCCATCGAACCGGCGCCATCTTGACGCTTCCGACATCCACGACGATCTGCCCGGGCGAGAGGAGACCCTTCAGATCGGCGAAAACCGCCGGCATCGCTGAGACCGGAACCGCGACGAAGAGGATTTGGCTGGCTGCCACAAGGTCTCGCAGAGACGACGTGGCGATACCCTCCGGCATCGAAAGTGAAGGATCGAAGGCTCTGATGCGATAGTCCTGCTCGGCGAAGATCTCCGACAGCGCGTGTCCGAAGCGCCCGAAACCGACGAAGCCGAGGGTTTTCATGACTCAGAGAGTTTTGCCGAATTGGAGCCGCGAACTCAATAGCTCTGCGGAGCGGTGGATCTCGGTGGATCCGGTGGTTGGATTCCTATAACCCGACTCATGCACAGAAGCGCGATACCGTAGCGGCAGGGCTTGCCCTGCGAACTTGCCATGCATGAACCGGCTTGAGTGAACAGCTTGCTCCTAGCCTGAGTAGAGACGACTTCTCCAAACACCGCCCCCGGACGCGTAAACTCCTTTGCGTGATCAACGAAGAGCGCCTCGTCGACCTCTTTCGCAGTTTGGTATCGATCAACGCACCCTCCCTTGCCGAGCGCGAATGCGCGGCGTGGACAAAGGCCTATCTAGAGAAGATTCCCGATCTCGAGGTTTGGGAGGACGGCGCAGGCGCCAAGATCGGTGGCAACGCCAATAATGTCATTGCAAAGCTCGCGGGAAACAAGCACGACGCGCCCGCGATCTTCCTCTCCGCGCACTTCGATACGGTCGAGCCCACGGAGGGTCTCGCGTTGGCGGAAAGGGAAGGGATCTTCTACTCCGAATCCGACACCGTTCTCGGCGCGGACGACAAGGGAGGCATGGCGCCGGCGATCGAGGCCGTCCAGTGCCTGATCGAAACCGGCGCGCCTCACGGAGATGTCTACTTGCTCTTTAGTTGCGCGGAGGAGATCGGTCTCCTCGGCGCGCAGGCACTCGACATTCAGGAACTCGATGTCGACTATGGCTTCGTTCTTGATACCGGGCCTCCCGTCGGCTCCTTCGTCACCCGCACTGCGACCCACGATAAGATCGAGATCCGCATCATCGGCAAACCTGCTCATGCCGGAAAAGACCCGGAAAAAGGTATCAACGCCATTCAAGTGCTGGCGAGAGCGGTGGATGGCATGCGCCTGGGGCGGATCGGACCTGAGACGACGGCGAACCTCGGTACCGTCCAGGGCGGCACCGGGGCGAACGTCGTGTGCGCCGAGGTCGTGGTCACGGCCGAAGCCAGATCGACGAGCGTGGAGGAACTCGATGCGCAGGTCGATCACATGGTGCAGCGCTTCGAAGCGGCGGCTAGGGAATATGGGGCCAGGGTCGAGATCCATCACGACCGGCATTACCACAGCTATACGCTGAGCGAGGATTCCGAGGTCGTGCAGGTGGCGCAACGGTCATCCCGCGCCTTGGGCTTTGAGCCCGTGCTGAGGACGACGCTGGGTGGTTCCGATGCCAACATCTACAATGCCAAAGGGGTGCCGACGATCGTCGTCGCGACCGCCATGGACAAGATCCACACCCACGAGGAATGCATGTCGCGGCAAGGCCTGATCGACACGGCCAGACTGGCGTATCAGATCTGTCTCGAAGCTGCGCGCTAGTCGTTCGCCTTGGCGAGGGTTTCGGAAAGCCCCTCTGTGAAAGCGCCAACGGTCTTCTCCAGGCCCCGAAGCCCCTCGGAGATCCGATCCTTCAGTGCTTCGACGTCTTCCTCGCGAAACATCTTCCGGGCGCGATCGGCGACCACGACCGCCATAACACCAACGACAACTCCCAGAAGAAAGGACGTGCCTGCTTTCACCTCAATCAGTTGTACCCTATCGCAACAAAAAAGCCCCCTCGGCAGAGCCGAGGGGGCCGACCGAACGGTCTACCGATAGACCGTACAGGTTGCGGATATCCGCCGCCCGTTGTACGTTCCGGTCACCGTGACCGTGTAGGTCCGGTTAACGCGTCCCAGCACGACTCCGACAGGGGCAGAGGTCTGCGCCCCGGCGGGGATGATGATCGGTCCCGGATGCAGAACGGCGTTGTTCGACGACGTCAGGACGACCGAGACTTGGCTCGGCGCCGGCGCATCGAGAGCCGCGGTGATGTAGACCGTAGTTCCGCCCTTTGCGTAGTTCGGCTGAATCGTCAACGAGGCTAACGATATCGCCCTAACCTGCAGGACCGCATTGGCGGTTGCGCTTCCCGTCGTGCCCGTGATGGTCACGTTTTGGGTCACCGCAACCTGGCTCGTGTTGATGTTGAACGTGGCAGTCTTCGAACCTCCCGGCACCGTCACGCTCGCCGGCACGCTGGCCGCCGAGGGATTGCTGCTCGCCAGGTTGACCTGAACGCCACCCGCCGGGGCGGTTAGGGCGAGAGTCACCGTGCCGACACTGCTGGGACTGGCCGCGCCGCCGATCACGCTGTTCGGATTCACGCCCATCGTGAACGTGACGCCCTTAACCGTGAGGGTCCGGGAAATGGTATTCGTGCCACGAATGGCCTGGATCGTCACCGTCGTGTCCACCGCCGTCGCCAGCGTATTGACGGTGAATGTCGCGTTGGTCGAACCTGCCGCGATCACCACGTTGCCCGAGGCGGGAACCGTGGCGACCGCGGGATTGAGACTGACGAGGTTCACCACGACGCCTCCGGCTTCCGCCGTGTTGCCAATGGTGACTGTGCCCGTCGACGTCTGTCCCGCATTGACGGTGGTTGGACTCAACGTGAAGTTCGTCAGGAAGTTCGCGTCGACGAACAGCGTCCCGGTGACCGACTCATGCGAGTACGTTCCCTGGAGCGGCCTGTCCGCCGTGATCACCTTGCTCGTGTTGACGGCCTCCGGAGCCGTGTTGACCTGGAAGGTCAACTGCTGATCCGTGGGCGTGAAGGCAAGAGTCGGCGGCACGACCGAGTAGCCGACGGGGTTCCCGTTGATGCCTAGGTTCACATTGAACCCACTCGGCCCGGGAAGTCCGTCGAGTCTGACCGTACCGGTACTGCTCGATCCGCCCGCGATGCGGCCGGGGGTGAAGCTCACCGACAGAAGGTTGGCCGGCAGCAGGGTAATCGGTTCGGTGATACCGACCGTCAATGCGGATGCGCTGACGGTAAAGGTTGCCTGAGTGTCGACGCCCATCGTTCCGATGGTGAAGTTGACGAAGTCCTGACCGGCCGGAACCGTTACCGTGTTGCCGCCGGGGAAGAGGATCGTGCCCGCGTCGCTCGTCACGAGGGTGACGTCGACGCCGCCCGACGGCGCGGGGGCCGCGAGGGTGATGACGCCGGTCGAGTTGTTGCCGCCGACCAGTGAGTTGGGCGCGAGCGCCAGCTTCTGAAGCCAGGGAACGACGTTCAACCGAGCCGTCTTGAAGTTATCGAGATACTCGGCCTTGACGTCGACCTGACTTGGATCCGTGACGACGTTGGAGTAGACGGTAAAGGTCGCGGTCGTTGCCCCGGCCGGAATATTCACGACTTCCGAGGTGACCTCTGAAGACGGGTCGAGCGAGGCGGCGGTGGCGTTCGAGAGGGTGACGTCCACGTCTACGCCGGCCCCGGTTGCGGGGGTATCGAGCGTGATCGTGCCGGTCGAACTGGCGCCGAGGCCGCCAGGAACCGTCGAGGGGTTGAGGGTCAGATTCGTAATGATCGGAATCTGAAGTCGGAACCGCATCACGTAACCATCGCGCGTCCGGCTCGTAAGGATGTACATCCCGAGCGGGCCGAGGTCGCCGAAGGGTGGCGGAGCAGGCGTGCCCCAGAATCCGATCTGACCACCGAGTCCGCCGGGAGATTCTGAGAGGATTCCGTACGGCGTCTCGACGTTGATCATGTAAAACGGATTCCCTTCTTCCCCTTGGGGTTTGAATGCCAGAGGAGTGATAAAGGGAGCGATGCCTCCCTGAATCGTATGATCCGTCGCGGCGGTGAGCGTGGAGTTGATCGTCTCATAGGAGCGCACGAGATCAGTCAACCCGCAGACCCAAACGTCGCCGAAACGATCGTTGTAGGGCGGGAAGACGAGGTCGTCCGCGAGGCCACCGATATAGGTGCCATAGATCTCGTTCGTCGCGGTGTCATCCAACACGATGAGCCATCCATCCCAGGACGGCACATCGGGCGGCGCCGGGTACGTGTAGGTAGCCCGAATCGCGTCGGAGGTCACGGGAACTCCGCCTGGCGCAACGCTCTTGCCGCTCGGCACGTCTGGATCGGGCGGGGTGCCGGTCGGGAACTGGACGCCGTCCAAAATCAGCCCGGTGATAAAGGCGTAGCCTCGGACGTCGACGGAAATGCCGACCGGATACACGGCGCCTGCCGGCGACTGATGGGTCCGCAAATTCGTGCTGTAGATGATCTGAGAGGCATCCTGGTTGAGCTTCGTGACCGTGCAGTTCGCGTCTTGGGTGAAGATCTGGCCGAACGTTCCCGAAGTTCGCGGGAAGTCGAAGGAACCGGACACGCCCGTAATATAGGCGTTACCCAGCGCGTCGGTGGCCACCGCCCCGCCAAAGTCGTTGTCGGCGCCTCCTACGAGCGCTCCGTACACGAGATTGCCGCTCGCATCGACCTTCTCGACGAACAGGTCGTCGTTTCGGAGGAGACGCGCGTTCTGGCCGAACTGGGTGTTTTGGAAGACTCCAGGGGTGGTGACGAATCCGGGATTCCCGGCCGTCGATGTGTCCTGGTTGCCCTGATAGATGACCGTTCCGCCAATAATGGCGTTCTCGTCTTTGTCGACGGCGAGAGCGTCAGGGGCGATCTTCGCGCTCAGGTTTGCCTCGATGTTGGTGTTGCCGACGTTGGTGCCCCCGTCGTTGGCGTCGAGTCCCAAGAGCCAGTTGATGCCGAGAACCTGGGGAGCGGAGCCCTGGACGTAACGGCTCCATTCGACGCTCGTGCCGGTGCTGTTGAACCGGGTGATGAAGGCGTTCTGCGCGGCTCCCGGGTAGGCGTCGACCGCGCCGGGAATTCCCGTGCCCGTGGTGGTACCGGCGATCAAGACGTCTCCGGTGGTGGGAGCGACACCGAAGCCGGCCAATTCAACGGCGTTCGCGGGAACGGTCGAGCTGAAGTAGGTCGCGTAGCTGGGAATGAGGATGTTCGTTTGATCCTTCGTCCACTCGAAAAGGAAGATGTTGGTGCTCCCCTTGAGCGTCTGCTGGTAGGAGGTGCCATTGATCATCGGGAAGTCCCCCGACGATGTCGTGCCCGCTATCCAGATGTTGTTCCCTGTCGGATCCACGGCAATGTACTTGCCGGTCTCATCGTTCGAGCCCCCGAAGTAGGACGCGAAGTTGTGAACGTAGGCGTCGCCTTGGAAGAGGGTGATGAAGGCGTCCGATTCCCCGTTAAGCGTGATGTACGGCCCCATGACGAGCGGAAAGTCGATCGCGAACGTGTTTCCGGTCATGAACACGCCGCCCGTTCCATCCGCGGTCACTGCTCGCACTTCGTCGGCGCCCGCGTCTCCACCGTAGTAGCTGCCGTAAATGATCGGGTCGATCACGAGTTGCTTGCTATGGTCGTAGGCGCCGAGAGCGAATCGAACTTCGCGGTTGCCGAGGAGCTTGAACTTCGCCGTGACAGGCTGCCGCTTGCCGTCCACTAGTTGGTAGGCGACCGGGCGAGCGACATCGAGGTTCCCAATCGATGTCCCCATGACGAGACTCCCCGTCTTGTCGAGGCTGAGCTTCTTGGCCCCTGTCACCTGAAGCTTGAGATTCGACGCATCGGCGCCGGGCGCCACAAGCAGATCGAACCGCGAGAAGCCGCTATCCTTGTGAACGCGGAGGTCGACGCCCGGATAAAGGCCATCGATATCAACGCCCTGGTAGGTGTGAGCCTCGACGATCGGCCGGTGAGCGTGAATGTACTGGTTCACCAGAGGCAACCTGTCCACGCCTTGAACCTGCGAATGCGGGTTCGCTCCGACGAAGTTCAAGTTCAGACTCTGGCCACTCCGTCCGCTGCCAAGCTGCTTGCCGACCTGTTTGTAGTAGTCCAGGACGATGCCGGTCTGCGTGATCCAGAAGTTGAGACCCGATGCACTCGAGACGAACTTGCCGCCACGCCACTGGCCTGCGTTTTCGACGAAGTAAGTCGAGTCCTTGCTTAGCTTGGCGGTAGCTTTCGCTTGCTGGCTGGGACTTGGCGCCTTCTGGCCAAATGCCGGCAAGCTGCAAACCGCTATTGCCGAAGCGAAGAGGCTTGTCTTAATCAAACCGTTCATACGGAAAACCAAAGTGCGTTCACCTCACGTACATCAAACGGACATGGGCATGGAAAGAAACAAGTGCAACCGGAACCCACCATCCTCGATTCAAAACCCATTATAGTCGAAAGGGTTTCAGCATAGAAGCCCCCTCCCGCAAATTCAGTGACGGAGCGAGGCCACCTAAAAGTGCGGGCAGCGCCAACAATGCTCGCAACTTGCTTGCGAGGTTCAAGTGGATGAAATCCCCGGGCGCCTTGGGATGCGGATGTCAGGTTAGACGCGAGCGGTCGCGCCGCGAGTTCGGCAGCAGACCCATTTGGAGGCGCCGAGCGGAATCGAACCGCTGAATAAGGGTTTTGCAGACCCTCCCCTTGGCCACTTGGGTACGGCGCCCTCTTCTCACAGTTTTACCAGCGCCGGGGCAGGCATGCCTTGTGCCCGGAGTCCCGCACCCTATATCCGCCACCCGGAACCCGGCTACAGCAGGCTCGCCGCCTTGACCTGACTCATGAGTGACCACGTCCGTTCCGCCAAAGCGAGAATCGCCTCGAGATCGATCTTCTCGATCACGCCCGGCGCGTTACCGTCATCATCTCTTTCGACTTTCGAACGTGGCAAGAGATCGCCCGCCCTTCGCGTTGACGCATTTGCGGCCGGAGGGCTCGTGGGCGCCTTCGCGGCGGGAGCCCCCGCCCAATGCTGCGCCATACTCTAATTCAATGGATGTCCGCTCTCGCATCGCCAACTTGCGAGAGATGGGCGACGACTTCTACCGCGTCTATCAGGAACGCTCACGCCTCTATCGCGTCTTCCGCCACCGCGACTTTCGATTTCTCTGGACGGGCGCGTTTCTATCTTTCGTCGGAAGCTGGATACAGAAGATCGCCGAAGGCTGGCTCGTCTGGCAGCTGACTCACAACAACTACCTGCTTGCTCTCGTCATTCCCGTAGCCTCGCTTCCCACGACGATCCTCGGGCCTATCGCCGGCACCCTCGCCGACACTTTCAACCGAAGGACCCTCCTCGTGGTCACTCAGATCCTCTTTGCGGCGGGCGCCTTTTATCTGTCCGCGGCGACCTATTTCCATTTCGTCTCTTACATTCAGATTTTGATCGTGGCCTTTCTCCTCGGCCTCGTCGGCACCGTCGAGCAGCCGGCTCGCCAGTCCACCGTGAGCTCGTGCGTACCGCCCGAGGATCTGCCGCTCGCGATCCCGATCAACGCGATGACCTTTAATCTGTCGCGAATCGTCGGCCCCGCGATCGGTGGGTTGCTCCTGGCAACGGTCGGGACGGCGGCCTGTTACTTCGTCAACGGCGTCAGCTTCTTCGCTCTGATCTTCGCCGCCCTCGCTCTCCGCTCCGATCTTTCGCCCCGCGAGTCCAAAGCCCAGCCGGTGAAGGACCTGATTATCGAGGGCGCCCTCTACACCTATCGCGATCGCAGGCTGCGGACCCTGTTCGTGCTCGAGTTGCTCGTGTCTGCGTGTGGACTCGTCTACATCAGCCAGATGCCGGCGATCGTTGCGCAAATGCTCCACCGAGCCGGAGATCCGGTTAATGGCCCCCATGACCGGTTCATCTACTCGTCGAGCTACTTCGTGATCGGGGTCGGAGCCATCACCGCCCTGAGCATCATCATGCGCCTGGCGGATCGGCCATTGCGGGCGATGCTCATCCGAACCGCAATGATGACCATGGCGGTGGCCCTCCTCGTTCTCGGCTTCGTTCGAAACGAATGGGTCGCCTATCCGATCTTCATCGTGCTCGGCATGTGCTCCATCACCCAGTTCAACCTGACCAATACCTTATTCCAGACCTTAGCGCCGCCGAGGCTGCGGGGCCGCGTCCTCGCGATGCACATGTGGGCACTGAATGGGCTGGGTCCGTTCGGCATCCTCGCGTTCGGCTACATCGCCCAGAGAGTCAATCTGCCGATCGCGTTGCAGATTGGAGGCGCGATCATTCTCATTGGCGCAACGTGGGCATGGTTCAACGGAGGAAGCCTCAAGGGAGTGGACAACCGGGAGTCCTTCTATGGCGTGCCTGACGATGCCGTCAGCCAACCGTGATGGATGTGATCTGGTCGCCTCTTTCGAGGTGATCCACGACGTCCTTCCCGTCGACCACCGTGCCAAACACGGTATAGCTGCCATCGAGGAAGTTGTTGCCGTCGCCGAGAACGATGTAGAACTGGCTGTCTCCCGAATCGCGGTCCTTCGAGACCACCCGGGCGAGGCCGACTGCGTACTTGTCGTTGCTATGCCCGGAGTCCTCGTAAGGAACGCGGGCGCCG
>DATJYD010000103.1:0-3969 GCA_035499755.1 Fimbriimonadaceae bacterium | reverse complement strand
TTGCCGCCCTGGGAATGGCGTTCGCGGTTTGGGCCCGGGTCAACCTCGGGGCGAATTGGGGCGTGCCGATGACGATGCGGGCGGAGCCCGAACTTGTGAAGACCGGCCCCTACCGTCAGGTCCGCCATCCTATCTACACCGGCATCCTCCTCGCCCTCCTTGGCAGCATCCCCGTTGCCGGCAGGTTTTGGATTCCCGTGTTCGCCGTCTGTCTCGTCTATTTCGTCTACAGCGCGATCGAGGAAGAGAAACTCATGACCCGCGAGTTCCCCGAGCAGTATCCGGAGTACAGGAAGCGCACAAAGATGTTCATCCCCTACGTGGTGTAGCCCGGCGCCTCATTTGGCCCGAACCATGCCAGCGAGGCGCGAAGCCGTAGCGGGAGGACTTGCCGCGCGAACAGATTGAAGCATTCACGGGCCGAATTTGACGAGGCGCTCCTCGGGGCTGGTGAACGCAGCGTGGCGGCGGTTCTGCACGTAGCGCGGATCGGTCGTCCGCCACCACAGGAAGCCAGGATGCCCGCTCGGTCCGAGGGAAGGCGCGTCTGCGGTCCCCCCGCAACCGCCAACGTCGACGAAGTCGCGCTAAACCGGACATTGTGCCAACCTTAGCCCAACGGAGGGAGCATGAACGCGAATAGGCGCAGGTCGACGGTAAGAGAGCTGCTTGAGTTATTCGGTGTGCTCGGGGCGGCGCTGATTGGGTTTGAGGTCTGCCGCTTGCTCACGCCAAAAGCGAGCATCCTGGGTCCGTTCCTCTTGGTCAGCCCCTTCCTCGTGCTGTCCTCGATGGCCATGGCCGGATTGCCACTCTGGCCCGGCCGCATTATGAAAGAGACGTGGGAGGACGCAACGGGCGGCGAATACCGGGAGCCGGACCAGCCGCTCCGGGACCGGGTGGACCGTCTTTCCGCGAAGCTCGGTATATCGGCGCCCGAGATTGCGATCAAAGAGAGGGGCCTGGTCCGGTTTGAATCGGGGATCACCCCTGTCGACGGCAAACTCCTGATCTACATGGACTCTTGGTCCCTCCTGGACGAGACGGATCGGGAGTTCGCCCTTGCGTGGAACCTCGCGTCCCTAACGCTCAAGGAACCGACCGCCCCCCGGTTATTCACGGTCATTGGACTCCCAATCGGCGCCTTCCTCGCCGGCTTCAGTCCCTGGCTCGTCTTGTTGCTGCTGCCTGGCGCGTTCGGCGTCTGGTCCTGGTGGGTCTTTCGCTATGCCAGGAAACGCGACTTCGAGACCGATATTCTAGCCGTGCGGGCGACATCGGATGTCGAGGGAGCGAAAGCCTATATTCGCCGTTTTGCTCTCGGACCCACTTCTCGGGAGAAGAGGATCGCCAAGTTGGAGGCCCTCTTCGATCAGGGATGAGCCATCGCTCGAACAAAGGAATGGGTAGGGTTGGGGGGCTTGCCCAACACCATGAGGGCCAAGAGACACCCTCCTAAGGGAGGGAGGGATCCAGTCCATCCCAAACGCCCGGTACGCTGTTCGGCGTGGACCAGGCAAGTGGACAAGAAAACGCGGCAGAGAGCTTTCGCGTTTGTCGCGAGGAGATCCAGCACGAGTATTCGATCTTGTCGAACCGGCTCAGCTCCTACATCACCTCTCAATCGTTCCTGGTAACGGGCTACGCCATCTCATTGGGCGCCTCGATTTCGGGGCTTCGAAACGATCTGAGGCTGGTCTTCTCAGCTTCGCTGTGCCTCCTTGGGATCGCTCTGTCTGTGCGAGCCATGCCAGGCATCGCGGGCGCCAGCCGGGTGATCGAGCTCTGGCACGGCAGGCAAAGCGAGTTGCTCGCCTCGCAGGCTCTTCCCGGCTATCAGGTGATGCTCGGCGAGGAATACCGGCAGATCCAGAAGCGTAGCCTCGACTTCTCGAAGGCGTCGGTCTGGCTGTTTGGATGCGGTTGGGTCGTTTTCCTTGCCGTCGCGATCGGCTTCTGGGTTTCGAGGTGAGGCCAGGGCGGCCAAGCGGGCATTCCCGAGCTAGCGGCGTCCCGCTTCGATGCATGACAGATTCGCAGGGCAAGCCCTGCCGCTACGGTATCGCGCTCCAAATGCATGACTCGGACGAATGAAGGGCGGCGGGGCGCTCATCCAGAGTTCCAACTCAGGAGGCTCCAAACTCGAAAGCCGCATCCATGAACGCCCGTCGAAGCTCGGTGATCCCGGCGCCGGCCGCCGTCGGGTGCACGCGGTTCGTTAGGAGGATTGCGAAGAAGCCACGGTCGGGATCGGCCCAGATGCTGGTACCCGTGAATCCGGTGTGGCCGAACGCTCGCGCCCCAAGCCGGGTTCCTGCGCTCGAGCCTTCGGACGGCGTGTCCCATCCTAGAGCGCGACTGCTCGCGTCGCTCCCTCGGCGGGTGAACAGATCGAGAGTCGATGGACGCGCCAACCGCCCGGCCATTAAGGCCGACATGAACCGCGACAGATCCAAGGCGGTCGAAAAGAGCCCGGCGTGGCCCGCGACGCCTCCGAGCACCATCGCGGTCGGATCGTGAACCTCGCCCACGATCCATTCCGAATCCGGCACGCTACGCCGCAAACGTAGCGCTCGCCGCCACGGTTCGACCCGCTCAGTCGGGGCACAGCGAAGCCGGCGACCGCGATCAGGCTTGTACATCGTGTCGGACATGCCGGCCGGCGTGAAGATTCGCGTCGCGGCCATCCGGTCCAGAGGCATTCCGCCAAGACGCTCGATGGCCGTCCCGAGAACGATGAATCCGATGTCGCTGTAGACGGTCGCCGCGCCAGGCGGATTTCGGGGCTCGGCATGACAGGCCGCATCGAGAGCAGCTCTTGCGCTACAAAGCGACTGCGGCGATGCCAGCGAAGCAGGCAATCCCGAGTCGTGGAGAAGGAGGTTGCGGAACCTGATCTGGGGTTTCCCGAATGCGGGCAGAACCTCGCACACGGGAGCTTCGAGATCGAGGCTCCCATCCTCGTGGAGCAGCATCGCGAGGGTCGTCGCGGCGACCACTTTGGTGAGCGAGGCAAGGTCCCAGATCGTGGCGGCCGCTCCCTCCGCGACGACGGGCGGCGCCTCGTCGCCATAGGTGAGCCGGCCAAAAGCCCGGATACGCAGGCGTTCGCCGAGGCCGATCGCATAGCACGCCCCCGGCGTTACCGAAGCGTCGACGGCTCCCAACACCACACGGTCGACATCGAGAGAAGGGCAGTCCACTGAACACAACGCATACCCGAACCGGTGACTCGTGGAGAAACGGGCGTTGATTCCGTCGCGAATTCACCGGCATTTACGTAAAATCTAGAGGGTCCTTCTACCAACCGACCTCGAGGAAAAACTGAATGCTCTCTTTTGCCGCCGCGTCTTTCGCCCTGATCGCATTCCAGCAGGCTAAGCCTGCCGCCCCTGACGCCAAGCCGGTGACCCTCAACCGCGTGTTCGCGAAGGGGGAGAAGCTCGAGTACTCCGTCAACTCCAATCTCCATGTCGAGGACCGGCCGTACGGCCTCGACACCTTTATCCCCGAGGACCAGACTCTCAGCTACCGCTTTTCGACTGAGGTCAAGGACCTCAAGAACGACGGCGGTGCGATCCTGCACTATCTGCGGCCAAGTATGACCGAGGTCGATGCGGCAACCTTCGACACGCCGGCCAAGACGACCGTCGACAAGATCAACATGAATTTCGATCTGACGGTCAGCCCTATCAACGAGATCCTGGATCAGAAGGATTTGAATCCGCCCAAGCCGCCCAAGAAGCCGGCGTCCGGCGACGGCGGCGACGGGGGCGGGGATCGGCGGTTCTGGATTCGAGGGGCGGTTCCCGCTCAGGGGATCATGTCGTCTCCCTTGGCGCCTTACATCATGGAGCTCTACCGGCTATCTCTGAACGTCGGCGCGGTCTCCAGCGCGCTCGACTTCTCCCCCAAGCTACCCTTCGACGACGTCAAGGTCGGCGATACTTGGCAGCACACGATCAGTGC
>DATJYD010000102.1:0-2111 GCA_035499755.1 Fimbriimonadaceae bacterium | reverse complement strand
GCCGCCGATGCGATCGACGATTCCCAGAAGCTCCTCTTCGGAAAAGAACTCGATGACGATCTTCCCCCCCTCGCCCGAGGCCTGGATGCGAACCGGCGCTTGGAGGCGTTGAGCAAGCTCATCCTCCGCGTCCGACCATTTGCCGAGCGGCTTGGCGGCCGGCTCAGATTTGGGCTTCCGATGGGCAAGGTCTTCGACTTCCCGGACGCTCAGACCTTTGCAAATCACCTGATCGTAGACCGCCAACTGGTGATCTTCGCGATCGAAGGCAAGGATAGCGCGCGCGTGACCTTCGGAGATGACGTTCGATTGGAGGCCGGACTGGATCCTCGCGGGGAGCCTGAGGAGGCGGAGGGTGTTGGCGATGGCGACCCTCGATTTGCCGACCTTCCGCGCCACCTGATCCTGCGTGAGCGAGAACTCGGTCATCAGTCGCCGGTAGGCTCTGGCGCATTCGATAGGCCCGATGTCTTGCCGCTGGATGTTCTCGATGAGGGCAAGTTCTAGGCTTGCCTGCTCCCCGACGGAGCGCACGACGGCGGGAATTCGTTCGAGTTCGGCGAGACGGGAGGCGCGAAGCCGGCGTTCGCCGGCGATCAACTCATACCGGCCGTCCGCCAACTCGCGCACGATCACCGGCTGAAGCAGTCCGACCTCGCGAATCGACTCCGAAAGCTCGCGAATCGCTTCGTCGTCGAAGGCGACCCTGGGTTGGTGGGGATTCGGCACGATCGCCTCGAGCGGCAGTTCGGCGAGGTCGCCTTCTTTGTCCATCTGGGTTCATTCTGGCCGGTTGCGGCGTCGGGCGTAGATCGTTGGGGGCAGGATCCTGGATTTCTAGATTCCCGATGTTCTAACCGCTCTGGTCTCACACCGCGAGTCCGAAATCGGCGAGAAGCAATCCCAGGAGTGGTAGCCTGGCAGCGTTGAGCTTAATCGGCGAGTTGGCGCTTGCGTTCTTCGCAATCGGAGGGTATTCGGTACCGGGCTTTCCACAGCACAGATCGAACCTGCAGCCGCTCGAATTCTCGCAGGTCCGACTCCGTGGGGAGCTGGGCGATCGTTACACGGCTGCAACTTGCAACGTCCTCACGAGGACTGATCGTTATCCGGTCTCGTCCTTCACGGCGAATGCCTCGGGCAAGCCTGGGGCCCTCTGGTGGGATTGGCCAGGCGACCAGTTGGGCCGGTGGCTCTCGGTGCTTCATGTTGCCCAGGGCTATGGCTGGGCGGAATCTGCCCGAGAACGTGCGGCGGTCCTCGATTCTGCATTGCCCTGTCAGACCGACGAAGGCAATTTCGGGGTTCCCGGTTCCGCCGATTCCGACGACGTGCGGATTCCCTCCGGCAACGCGTTCGCGCTGCGCGGTCTGGTGGACGCCTATTCCGACTCTAAGGACGTCCGGGTGCTGGAGGCCGCGAGGAAGTTGGCCGGCTACTTCCAACGGATCGCCCCGCGTTGGGAGACAGCGGAGCATGGCCTTCTGCATGAGTTCTATGGCCATTGCCTCGATGGGCTTGTCGCTCTCTACGAGACCGATGGCGATCGTCAGGCACTGGGGCTTGCCGAGAGAATCGCAAGGCACGCCGGGCGGACTGCCCACACCCATCATTCGCTCTCCCTCTGCCGCGGCCTCGTCGATTTGGCGCGGGTGACCGGCAAGGAGGAATATCTGGCGAAGGTGGAGGACTATCTCGCGTGGTGCCGGGAGAACGAAAGCGCGGACGGCGGTCTGCCGGAGATGATGCCTCAGTCGGGGCAAGATGAAGGCTGCGGACTTGCCGACTGGATCGTGGTGAACTTGATGATGTATCAAGCGACGGCTTCGGACCGATACGTCGACGACGCCGAACGAACCCTCGTGAACCACTTCTTCTTCAACCAGTTTCACACAGGCGGGTTTGGGCATCTTGGGTTTTCGCAGGAGATCATCGGCGGAAAGAAGTGGCAAGGTTGGGGTGGGGAGTTTGGCAGTGAAAACCCAGGCTGTTGCTCCTTGTGGGGCCAGTGGGCTCTGGGACAGGTCGGGCGGTACATCGTGACGACGGCCGGCGATCGTGTGAACGTCAATCTGTATGCGGACTCGGAGGTCGATCTGCCGCGGCAGGGG
>DATJYD010000101.1:0-6256 GCA_035499755.1 Fimbriimonadaceae bacterium | reverse complement strand
GCTGCCACGAAGCGGGCCAAGCTGGAGCGAGAGATCGCCGAGCTCGAGCAGAAGATCGCCGACGAGAAGGTCTCGGAGGACGTTCTCGAGAAGCGAAAGGCCAACCTCGAGAAGAAGAAGCGCCAGCTCGCGGAAATCAAGTCCCCGGGTCTCGCCACCGCGAGCCAAACTTCGGTAGACGCGATCGCATCGGGCGACGAGGCTAAAGCCCGGGAGGTCATTCTCAACGAAAAGGACTGGAAAGGAAAGGTGCGCGAGGCGGTTGCCGGCGGAGGCGAGTTTGGGCAGTCGATCCAAGACGCCGTTGCCGATGAGGTCAAGGCCGCGAATCCGAGCCTCGATCCAAGCGGCCCCGAATTCAAGAAGGAGTACGACAAGGCGCTTGGGGCCAAGTTGGATGGAATCGGCAAGACGTTCAACGACGCCCGGCAGGAGATCGTCAAAGGGGCTGCGGATCAAGTCCTGGCGAAGCATCCCGACATCGGCGATCCGAAGGGGCCGGCCGGCATGTCCGAACCCGGCACGCCTGGGTTCAAGAGCGATCGCGACATCACGGCGAGGCCTCGCGACGAAGCCATCAAGAACCTCGATACGATCGAAGATCCCGAGCTCAAGATGAAGGAGGTGTCGCGCCTCGTTAAAGAGAGCGGCGCCGTCGTCGCCGAGATGAACGACGCGCTCACCAAGGCGACCGGCGGCGTTCCCGACAAAACTATCGACACCAACATGTATAGCTGGACCGGGGCCGAGGTGAAGTTCAATCTCGATGCGGCTCAGCAGGCGAAAGTGAACACGGCGACCGATATCGCGAGTTTCGCCGAGATCCACCGGCAGATGCCTCCCGAAGCCTGGGAGCAGTTCAAGCAGAAGGCTCTGGCGAAAGCGGACGAGTGGACGGGGACCAAGGCGGAAGGCATGGCCGATGCGCTCGAAGCCAAGATGGCGCAGGCTGAGAAGATATCGGACGATCTCACTCAACGAACGAACGAGAAGTTCGAGCTGCTTCGCAAGCAGAGGCCGGCGGAGGCTCGCGCGGCTCTTCAGATGGAAGCGAGAGCCCAAGTCGCCAAGGACCTCAACGACCAACTCGTCGCCCTGATGGACAAGTCCCCGGTGCCCTTCGATCAGATTGCCGCCGTCCAGGCTCAGATCAAGATGGTCGAGCCCGGCGCCTATGCCAGTCAAGCCGGCATCGATGACATCGTGGGCTTCCAGCAGCCCCAAGTCCGGGCCGGGGACGAGATCTTCAAGCAGCGAGACGTTCTCGACAAGATGGTCGCCGACCACGCGCCCCAAGATCAGATCGAAAAGCAGCGGCAGCTTGTGAATAGCCTCGAAGAAAAGGCCCGGGACGACTACTTGGGGTCGCCCACGTTGACGAAACGAGCAGCCGCGCAAAGTGCCGCCAGTTCCCTCGCCCAGTTCGAGTCGCATGCGCCCGCGAACCACGACCACGGACCCCTCAGCGACACCGAAGCCGAGACCGTCGTCAAGGACGCGTACAAGTATGCCGGCCGAATCGCCCTCCTCGAAGCTCGGACCACGGGCAAGCCGGTCGACATCCCGGACGTGGCGAACTACTCGAGGAAAGGACTCGGCGATCTTATCAAGCAATGGGCGATCGAGACCGGCCGCGATCCCAACCGTCCCTTCCCCGAACTAGCCGTCGAGTACTCGAATGCCCGCCTCGACTGGGCTCGAGAGACCACCGAGAACCTCCAAGTCGAAGCCGCAGCCGGAGATCTCACCGGCGACCCCGTTCCCGCCTATCAACAAAGCCAAAACCCTCAGTAGCGGTAGGGCTTGGAGGCGGTTGCGCGGCCTCTTGACTTGCGAATCTCACTTCCCGATGCAGAAATCCGAGAATATCCGGGCGATCATGTCGGGCGAGGCGGTTTCACCCGTGATCTCGCCGAGACTCGCCACCGCGTCTTGAAGAAAGACCGTGGCGAGATCGGTCGGGCGGTCTGAGAGCAGGGTCTGCCGGGCAAGATCGACAGCCTCGCCGGCCCTCTTCAGGGCATCGGCGTGCCGGGAGTTGATGGCCACCTCGCGGTGAGCGATATCTCGATCGAAGGGAAGCGACTGGAGCAGCTCCGGAATGCCGGAACCGGTAAGGGCGCTGACGCGGTGAGCCACCGGATGATCACGGCCGGGCAAGTCGGCTTTGTTTTCGACGATGATCACCGAGCTTCCGAATTCGCGAACAAAGCGATCGTCTTCGGCATTCCAGGCCTGGCTCGAGTCGTGGACGTACCAGACGTGGTCCGCGCCGGCGGCAACGGCGCGGGATCTTCGGATTCCCATTTCCTCGATGCGGTCGCGGCTCTCGCGAATGCCCGCCGTGTCGATCAGAACGACCGGGAAGCCATCCACTTCGATCTGCTCCTCGACGAAGTCTCTCGTGGTTCCCGGGATTTCTGTGACGATTGACCGATCGCTCCCGAGAATTGCGTTGAGGAGGGAGGATTTGCCCGCGTTCGGCGGACCGACGATCGCAACTCTCAATCCTCGGCGAAGGATGCGATTGAAGTCGGCTGTTTCGAGGAGCCCCGATATCTTCCCCTTGGCCTCCTCGAGACGGCACGCCGCTTGCTTCCAGTCGAGTTCGCCAATCTCCTCGCTGAAGTCCACCGAAGCCTCGATCGCGGCGAGAACTCCCGTCAGAATCCGGCTCAGTCCTTCGATCCGGCGGCGCAAGGAGCCCTCCCGCTGGGAATTGGCCAGCCGGAGTTGAGCGGCGGTCCGAGATTCGATCAGATCGCGGACGGCCTCGGCTTGAGTCAGGTCGATCCGCCCGTTCAGAAAGGCGCGCAGGGTGAACTCGCCCGGCTCCGCCATTCGCGCGCCCGCCCTGATGCACGCCTGCACCAGCGCGCGCACCGATTCAGGCGACCCGTGGATCGAAAGCTCGGCCGACTCCTCACCCGTGTAGCTGTGGCCCTCGGAGAAGGGAAGAGCCAGCCCATCGTCCCCATGCCGGTAGCGGCCATAGACCGCCTTCATAGGCTCTGGACGCCAGGGCTGGAAGAGCTCACCCGCGATCCTCCAAGCATCCGGTCCGGAGAGCCGTATGATCGCGACAGCCGCCGCTCCTGCTCCGGTAATCGGGGCAACGATCGTGTCGAAGTGAGAGTGAGCCATCGAGCAACCAGATCTAATAGTAGTCTGCCGAACCGCCAATTCGCTCCTGCCAGAGAATCCAAGACGAGAATCCGGAGTCGCGGGGTCCTGGGTCCCACTGATCACCCGCAAGGATCGTTCGTTTATGCCCGTTAAGGAAACGGCCGGAGGCAAGACCCGGCCAAACAGGAAACAGCAATGAAGAAGATTCTTACGCAAAGCATCGCCGTCATCGCGCTCGGAGCGGCCCTTATGGCGCCGACCGTCGCAAGCGCTCAGAGCTGGCATCGCCAAACGGAGCGGGACAACTGGAAGAACCTCGCCATCGGCGCCGGCGTGGTCGGGCTGATCGGCGCTCTGTCCCACAACGACACACTTGCCGGGATCGGCGCGGCCGGCGCCTTTTACTCCGCCTATCGCTACGATGCCGACGGCCGCTGCTACGGCCGCGACCGCCGCGACGATTGGGTTCGCATCCCGGATCGAGATCGGAATCGCGATCGAGATCACGGTCATAACTGGCGCCGATAGCGCCGGTGCGCAGCGTGAGCCTCGACACCGCGTCTCGGGCAGCTTCCGACCGAGGGGCCCCCGTGGTGTCGAGGCACGGAAGCACAGAGCCGCGAACCGTTATCGATCTCGCGCCTCGCCATTTTTATCGAAGCGCGAGCTACCCTCAGGGAAGGGGCGATTGGCTCGGGACGAGAACAGCCTCGCACCAGGCAACGACCTCCGCGAAGCGGTGCGCCTCCAGCACGCCGAACAGGCCCTCGCGATTCATTCGCAATCGCGAGAAGACGGGACTCGTGAGACCGCATAGGATTTTCGCAATCTGGCGGGGCGACTGCAATTCGCGTGGGCAGCGCTTGTAGAGCGCCACAACCTCGCCCTCTTCAATGTGGATCGGCGGCGCGGTTGAGGAGGGGATCCGCTGACGCTGCTTCGTCAGGCACCACGTGCAGTGGCCGCACGGCTTCGCGCGATTCTGTCCGAAATACGCTACGAGAGAATTGACCTGACAGCCGTCGTGCTCGACGAGTTCGACCACTTGATTCAGTCGAGCGATCTCTTGGTCCTCCCTCCTTTGGAATCGGGTGACCAGCTCTTCGGCGATCGCATCTGCGTCATGCGGGCCGGGCCGGAGCGTGTACGGCGTGCGCACGTCGCCCGCCTTCAGCTCGATCATCGCCCGTTCTTCCATCACTTCGAGGGCGCGCACGACGCGTCTCCGCTCGACGCCGAGTGCCCGGGCCGCATCGTCGGGGTTCAGGCCGTACCAGATTCTCCCCCTCTTTGCGAAGTTGAACAGGCTTCGGGCGAACTCTCCGTGCTCGCCTGGAAAGGCCTTCGCGATCATTGGAATCGGCGTGATCGGCTTAATCTCGTAGCCGGCGTAGAACGGGGTCCCGGCCCGGATCACCCCCATAAGCTCCAGATAAGTCAGCGCGGTTCGCAGCACGAGCATCCGCATATCGTGTTGCTGCGAAAGGTCGTAAGGGGAAATCGCCGCCGCGTCGCGCCAGCCGAGGACTTCTCTCACGAGGGAGGTTAGCGACTGAGGGGTGGGCGTGTCGCCGTAGGCGAAGTTTTCGAGCACCGGGATGTCGTCGCGACAAGCGAGCAGCTCGACGGTGGACGGCAAATCGTCGCGTCCTGCCCGCCCGATTTCCTGCGAATAGCTTTCGAGGCTCTTGGGCAGGTTGTAGTGATAGACGTAGCGAACGTTCGCCTTGTCGATCCCCATCCCGAAGGCGATCGTGGCGACCACGATCCCGGCCGGCTCGCGCATCCACCATTCCTGGACCTCGTGCCGGATGTCGCCTTCCATGCCGGCATGATAGGCGCGAGCGGGGAAGTTGTGCTGGGCGAGATGGTCTGCGACATTTTCCGCCGTCTTCTGCAAGGTGACGTAGACGATCGTCGGCCCCGCCGGCCGCTCGCGCAGACGCGAGATGAGAAGCCGGTCGCGCTCTTCGCGCGTAGTCGGCGTCGTGAACATCGTCAGATTGGGCCGGTAGAACCCGGTGACCACTGCGTCCTCGGCGGAGATTCCGAAGGAGCGGCAGATGTCCTCGACGACCGAGGGCGTCGCCGTCGCCGTGAGGGCGAGCACGCGTTCCGCTTCAATTTCCTTCACCGTTTCCGCCAGCTTGAGATAGTCGGGCCGGAAATTGTGACCCCATTCGGAGATGCAATGCGCCTCGTCGATCGCGAAAAGCCCGATCTTCGTTCGTTTCATCTCGGCGACGAAGCGCTCGTTGTTGAAGCGCTCCGGGGCGACATAGAGCAGCCTGAGGCTCTGATCGCGCAGTCCGTCGGTAACGGCGATCGCGTCCGATGCCTCCAACGTCGAGTCCAGGCGAGCGGCGGAGATCCCCCGACTGCGAAGAAAGTCGATCTGATCCTTCATTAAGGCAATCAGGGGCGAAACGACCAAGGTGACCCCCTCGACTTCCAGCGCGGGAAGCTGGTAGCACAGCGACTTCCCCCCTCCGGTCGGAAACACGGCAAGGGCAGAGCGGCCCTCGATAAGGGCACGGATCACTTGTTCCTGCCCCGGCTTGAAGCCGTCGAACCCAAAATGCTTCCGGAGCGTTGCACCCAAATCGGAGGTCATAGTCGCATCATGCCGCATCCGAGGGGATTAATGCTAGACAGGCGTCTGGGATAGCGTCACGTCGACGTTGCTCTCCGAGTCGCCGCCCGCTCCCGACTTTCTTGCCGCTCACAATGCAAGCCAGGCGGTGAAGCTTCAAGGCGATCTGCCGGACCATTTCGTCTTTTGGTTCACTTCGATGGAACGCGTGACGAAATCCAGGACAGTCGTTGTCGCGAAGATAGGGACGCCCGGCACCATTGAGTTCCTACGGTGCTTGGCGCCAGACATGCGGCGATCGTACCTTCGGCGGCGATAGCCTCGGGGCGCGTGCCTTCGGCTGCTGTGCCAGTTGCATGCCTCGGGTCGCGCTGGCCGCCACAGTCTGGGAATCGTTTCAGCCCCGCGCCCCGAGGCGTTTCAAGATCCTCAGGAATCCCGGGCCGTGCATGTTCGGCCGCGGTCTCGCTACCAAGTGGGATATGGTGCGGCATGACCACGTAGCCGTAGAGGGTTGCGCGTTGTTGCCCACCCCTT
>DATJYD010000100.1:0-4401 GCA_035499755.1 Fimbriimonadaceae bacterium | reverse complement strand
GCCTTCCAGGCCGTGGAAGCTGAGGCTGAGGATGAACGGTGAGACGCGGTCGCCGCCGTTGACCTGCCAGTCGAGTAGGCCATTCAGCCCATCGAGGAGGATCGCCCTCAGTTCCGTGGCTCGCCGGTAGTTTTCGGGCTGTTCTTCGATGGCGATTTCGGCAGCCACGCCCAAGCCGACGATCGCGGGACCGTTGAGCGTGCCTCCCCTTGCGCCGTGCTCCTGCTCCCCGCCACGGATGAGCGGCTCCGGCGGCTGGTCCTTGGCGTAAAGGGCGCCGACTCCCTTCGGTCCGTAGAATTTATGGCCGCTAAAGCTGGCGAAATCGAGACCCTCGACGCTGACCGGGACCTTGCCGACCGCCTGGGTGATGTCGCTATGGATGAGGTCGCCGGGCTGGGCATAGTCAGGGGCATGCCAGATCGTGCCGACCTCGTTGTTAACCGACATGACGGAGACGAGCCTTGGGAGTGAGGGACGCTCCTCACGCACGCCCAAAAGGGTCGCTCCCCTCGTGATCGCCGGCTCCCGCATCGAGCTGTGCTCGAAGGGGCTGATCGCGATTTCACTGGCCGCCTTCAGCACCCAGTTGTTCGACTCCGTCGCTCCGCTTGTGAAGGTGATCTGCGACGGATCCTCCGCCCCGATCACGCGGGCGACCTGCTCCCGGGCATGCTCTACGGCATCGTGGGCGCGCAGGCCCCAGCCGTGGATGGAGTGCGCATTCCCAAACGCCTCCGCGAGGAAAGGCGCCATGGCCTCGCGCACGCTCGGATCGAGCGGGGTCGTCGCGGCGTTGTCGAAGTAGCGCTCGGTTCCGTCCATACGGTAATTAAAGCGCGAAGGGCCACTCCCAAAGCCCCGGGCGGGTAGCATCGGCTTCCGGCCGATGGGTACTACGGCCTTCCAGGCCGTATCCGGGAGCCGCGGCCCGTGCGGCTATGCGCAGCGGTAGCGCTCGCCGCTAGCCCCACGCTACAACTCGCCGTAGCGCCGGCAGAGGACGCTCCACTCATCGACGAATGCGAGATGTTCGGCAGAAAGAAAGCGGGCTCGCAGATCCAGATCCTCCATCACCGCTTCGTAGTGGAACTCGGCCGCCGTCAAGTCGGCGCCGAGGATCGCCGTCTCCTTGGTCTCGGGCGCGCACTTCGCCAATTCCGTTTCGAGCTGGTGGATCGTTGCTTCCCAGCGATTTGCTGTGTCCAGGATCAGGAGAACGGCCGCGACTCGAGAGGCGACCTCGGGCCGGAAGTCCGTTCTCTTCTTGGCGAGATCGAGCGCATGCGCGCGATCCTCCCCTGACATCGCCATGAGCCACTCGAAAACGCGTCTTGCATATTCGGCGGACTCGATATCGGTCGAGAGTTCGGCCTCGAAGTCGATGAACTCCTGCGAAAGCGGGCCGAGCTTCTTCCGGTAATAGCGCGACGCGAGCCACCGCTCGACCGCGTTTCGCGGCGGCCCAACTCGTTTCGACGGGCTGCCAAGGCCCCGCCGTTCGCGAGAGATCCTGACTCGCACTTCCTGAAGGTCTTCTGCCGAGAGAGGTTCTGGCGCGGAGCCAAATTCGAGGGAGATCGGAACCACCGGAGGTAGGGGAGGGTGGCCGAGCGGGTCGCCGTGCGTTCGCACGATCTTGGGCCATCGAGTCTCCAGGAGATGGGCGCCCGCCTCGATCGTGCGCTTCGAGTGGCCGATCGCTCGATCGAGTTCTTCGAGTCTGCGCTCGATGTCCTCCGCCGTTTCCTCGCCGACGGGCGCGGCATGGTCTTGGTTTTCCCGGATCTTCTCGGCCCCGAGCGCACGCAGAAGGGTCATGTGCAGGTGGTTCGCCCGCCGGTCGACCTCATCGACTTTGAACCAAAGGATGCGAATGGCCTCTTCTCGTTCGCCGGGCGGGATCCTCTCCAGCCAGCGGCGCACGTTTCTCATCCTCGCGGGCGAGATCTTGGCTTGGCACGAGGCTTCGAAGCCGGCGAACACCTCGTCGACTTCCTTGCCAAACCCTGGCGACCCGCCCTGAGACCCGAGCAAACGCACCGGTTCATTGTACGAAAGCTCATGTTGGAGCGCGAAGTACCTCCGCGCGCTCCCAAAGCTCTGGGCGGGTAGCATCGGCTTCCAGCCGATGGGTACTACGGCCCTCCAGGCCGTATCCGGGAGCCATCGCCCGTGCGACTACTTGCGGCGGTAGCGCACGATCCGCACCCGAAGAGGGTCGTCGCCCAGGCAGCCTTCGAGGGTTCGGAGCATGGTCTCCTCGGCATGCTTAGCTCCGAAACCGCCCGAGCCCGAACCGATCACCGGGAACGCGATGCTCGCGAAGCCTTCGCGGCGCGCGAGCGCGACCGCGTTCAGCGTGGAGTCGCGAACCGACCGTTCGCCAGCCCGCCAGAAGTCGTTGATTCCGGCCACGTGAATGATCGCCCGGAAGGGCAGGCGTCCAGGACCGGTCATAACCGCCTGACCGAGCGCGAGGCGGCCGTGCTTGGCCAACTCCCGAAACGGCGCCAAGCCCCCTCGCCTCTTGATCGCCCCGGACACGCCCTGGGGGAGAAGAAGCCACCAGGGAATCGTGTTCCGGTTCCAAGGGTTGACGATCACCTCGACATCCTGGTCGAGGAGATCGCCTTCCACGACCTCGATGGGCATTGGGCTAGAACCCGATCCCCTCATACTGAGCCACGTTATGCGGGAGCTGCGACCTTCTCCAGCGCCTGCTTCACCAAACGCGGGATGTCGCTGGTCCGGTCGGCGACCGGAACCCCCGCCGCTTCGAGAGCGTCGACCTTCGACTTCGCCGTTCCCGTATTCCCGGAGACGATCGCGCCCGCGTGGCCCATGCGCTTGCCGGGAGGAGCGGTGCGGCCGGAAATGAAGCCCACGACCGGCTTGGACATCGTCTTGATGTACTCCGCCGCGGTCTCTTCGTCGGAGCCTCCGATCTCGCCGATCATCACGACCGCCTTCGTCTCAGGGTCCGCCTCGAACATCTGCATGACCTCGATGAACCTCGTTCCGGGCAAAGGGTCGCCACCGATTCCGATGCAAGTGGTCTGGCCGATCCCGTTGCGGGTCATCTCCCAGACGATCTCGTAGGTCAGCGTCCCCGAGCGGGAGACGAGGCCGACGTTCCCCTCCGTGAAAATGTGGCCGGGCATGATCCCCATCTTGCATTTGCCCGGAGAGATGATGCCCGCGCAGTTGCCGCCGAGCAGGCGCGTCGTACCGTTCGCGCGCACGTGGTTCACGATCCGGAGCGAATCCTGAACCGGGACGCCCTCCGTGATGAGGGTGACGAACGGAATGCCGGCCGCTTCGCATTCGAGGACGGAATCCGCCGCGTAGGGCGGGGGCACGAAGATCAGAGCCGCGTTGGCCTGCGTCGCATCGACCGCCTCCTGGACGGAGTCGAAGACGGGAACACCCAGATGCTCGGTCCCTCCCTTGCCGGGCGTAACGCCCGCGACTACTTTCGTGCCGTAGTCGATCATTTGCTGGGTGTGGAAGGAGCCTTCGCGACCCGTCATGCCGCAGACGATACATCGCGTGTTCTTGTCGACGAGGATAGCCATTGGCTGGAGTGTACCGAGGAAGAAACCGCTCTGAGGGCGAAGCGGGAGGTCGGGGAACCTAAGCCGTCGGTGGAATCCACGACGCGTCCGGTCGCAACCCGTCACCGCTCTTCGACGCCCAGGCGCCAACCGTCACTTTCAACAATCATCACTATAGGCACCGGGGACGTGATGATTGTTGACCGCCTCCGTGAGTCGGTGAGGATCGCTCGAGGCGTTTTCCGAAGGCGGCGCTTCGCCCCGCACTTTAAGGCGCTTACGGGATATGCTGTGCGTCGATGGCCCTGCTCTTCGTTGCCGCACTTCTCGCCATGAGCACACAAACCGATTCGATCTCGATCATCCCCAAGCCCGCTCGCCTCGAAGCCCGACCCGGCAGCTTCCGCCTCGACCCCTCTACCTCGATCTGCGCCGGCGACGGCCTCAGCCAACTCGCCCACTACCTGCAGCATGAGCTGTCTCCCGCGACCGGTTTCTACTTCCCGGTCAGCGAGCGGGAAGGCAAGGATTCGATCGAGCTGAAGATCGATTCCCGTGCGGCCAGACTCGGCCCCGAAGGCTACGTTCTCGAAGTCGGCAACGACCGCATCGTCATTCGGTCGGAGGCGCAGGCCGGGCTCTTTTACGGTTGCCAATCGCTCCTCCAGATGCTTCCCGCCGACATCTTCCGCAAAGCGACGGTGGCCCGGGAGCGGGGATGGCACGTGCCCTGCGCCCTCGTCGAGGATTCGCCGCGCTTCCCCTGGCGCGGCGCCATGCTCGACGTCTCCCGCCATTTCATGCCCAAGGAGTTCGTGCTCAAGTTCATCGACCTCATCGCCTT